>JBJTNN010000208.1:0-4114 GCA_046074125.1 Bacteroidota bacterium | reverse complement strand
AACAATTTACCCACAATGCTTGAAGACTTGGAGTAATAATACGAAATTTGAACCCTTGAAGTGAATGCTCAACTAACTCCAGCACTTTTGGTGCTACAAGACGGTACCGTTTTCCGCGGTACAGCCATCGGCAAAATAGGTACAACTACCGGCGAAATTTGTTTTAACACAGGAATGACAGGCTATCAGGAGGTTTTTACAGACCCCTCATACTTTGGTCAGATTCTGGTAATGACCTCTGATCACATCGGAAACTATGGTGTACACGAAGAGGAAATCGAAAGTGACGGCATCAAAATCGCAGGGTTGGTATGCAAGAAGTTTTCGCACAATTACTCGAGACAAAATGGATCGGACAGCCTCGACAGTTATTTCATGTCGAACGGACTCGTAGGAATTTCAGACATCGATACCCGACAGTTGGTTCGACATTTGCGTGAGACTGGCGCGAAAAACGCAATCATTTCATCCGAGAACATGGATGTAGAGGCATTGATTCAGCAATTGAATGCGGTTCCTTCCATGGATGGTTTGGAATTGGCTTCTAAAGTTTCGAGTACTGAATTTCATACGATGGGTGACGAGCGGGCGCCTTTGCGCGTGGCTTTGTTGGATTATGGCAACAAATTAAACATTGCCCGTTGCTTGGTGGAGCGTGGTTGTTACCTTGGGATTTTTCCTTGGAATGCCACGGCTGCAGATGTGAAAGCCTGGAACCCAGATGGATTGATGATTAGCAATGGCCCCGGTGATCCGGCCTCCATGGATTATGCCATCGCCGCGGTTCGTGAACTCGTGGATGGTGGAATGCCAACCTTCGGCATATGTTTGGGGCATCAGTTGTTGAGTTTGGCATCTGGACTCAAAACATACAAAATGCACCACGGACATCGGGGATTGAATCACCCGGTGAAGAATTTGGTCACCGGCAGAAGCGAAATCACGAGCCAGAATCATGGCTTTGCTGTACAATACGATGAAACTTTGTCGCACAAAGTTCAGCTTACCCACATCAACTTGAACGACGATACCGTTGAGGGAATTGCCCGTTTGGATGTTCCCGCTTTCTCGGTTCAGCATCACCCGGAAGCATCTCCAGGTCCACATGATTCTTGGTATCTATTCGACCAATTTATCGATTTGATTCAAAAACACAAACAATAAATCCCATCAACATGAGCGAAATAACCCATATTCAGGCCCGACAAATTTTGGATTCGCGTGGCAATCCAACGGTAGAAGCAGAAGTATACACCGAAGACGGTGGCTTTGGAAGAGCGGCAGTTCCTTCAGGGGCTTCAACCGGTATCCATGAAGCTGCTGAATTGCGCGACAACGATCCAAGCTTGTACTTGGGTAAAGGTGTGTTAGAGGCCGTTGAAAATGTGAACAATCACATTTCAGAAGCATTGGAAGGAACGGAAGTGTGCGCTCAAAATGAAATTGACAGCATTTTGTTGGACATGGATGGTACCCCCAATAAATCTAGGTTGGGAGCCAACGCCATCTTGGCTGTTTCTTTGGCTTGTGCCCGCGCGGCGGCCGACGAATTGGGTATGCCTTTGTACAAATACATCGGTGGGGTAAATGCCAACGTGTTGCCAGTTCCCATGATGAATATTTTGAATGGGGGCGCGCATGCCGACAACAAAATCGACTTCCAGGAGTTCATGGTTATGCCCGTAAAGGCGGAGAGTTTCTCTCATGGTTTGCGCATGGGTGTTGAGGTGTTTCATCATTTGAAATCGGTATTGAAAGCGGCTGGATATTCAACCAATGTTGGGGATGAAGGTGGATTCGCACCCAATATTCAGAGCAATGAAGAGGCCATTGAAATCGTATTGAGAGCCATTGAAAAGGCCGGATATCGTCCGGGAGAGGATATTTACATCGCCATGGATGCGGCAACTTCTGAGTTTTATGATGAGAAGACAGGTTTGTACACCTTCAAGAAATCGGATGGAAAAATCTTTACCGGTGACGAGATGGTGAACTATTGGGCTGATTGGTGCAAGAAATATCCCATCGTTTCTATCGAAGATGGATGTGCCGAGGATGACTGGGCTAGCTGGAAGAAATTGACAGAAGCCGTGGGCGATAAAGTACAATTGGTGGGCGACGATTTGTTCGTTACCAACGTGGATCGATTGCAGCGCGGAATCAACGACGGAATTGCCAACTCAATCTTGATCAAGGTAAATCAAATTGGTACATTGACCGAAACGTTAAATGCCATTCAATTGGCCACGCGTCACAGTTACTCAAATGTGATCAGTCACAGAAGTGGAGAAACTGAGGATAGTACAATTGCTGATTTGGCGGTGGCAATGAACAGCGGTCAAATCAAAACCGGCAGTGCTTCTCGCTCTGACCGTATGGCCAAATACAACCAATTGCTTCGCATCGAAGAGGAATTGGGTGAAAATGCCATTTACGGCGGTAGCATGTTCAAATACTGTTAAGCAATTTTGTTTAATGAATATCAAAAAAGCCCCGCTACCGCGGGGCTTTTTTGTGCCAAAATTTTGCGCAACCCACCCCAAACCGATATCTTGCGGGTTCATGAAAGATACTTTCGCTTCAGCGCTATTGTTCATAGGGTTGGGATTGGGTTGCGCAACCCTCTCTGCCCAAAATACTTTTTCGGGAATCACCCCAACCCAGGCCATCAATGTTGCCAAACAATTGGCCGACCAAGGCAAGTGGGGATTGACATCCGCCGATCTCTCTGATGCTGCCATGCAGGATTTTGTGAGAGAGTCTTCCGGACAAACGCATGCCTATGTTGTTCAAACCATCGGCGGGGTGCCCGTGGTAAACGGTGTAATCGGTTTGCATTTTAAGTTGGATGGATCACTTTATTACGCAAACTCCAGGGCCATCGCCCATGCCAAAGAGAAAATCCAAGGAGATTTCACATCGCTCAATACCCAAACTTTGGGAGAAATCGCCCTGAATAAGGCCTTCGAAAATCCCCAAGAAATACCCACCTCGGTGGTTTGGGAGCCCATGCAGGCAAAAACTGCGTTTGTAGAAGGACGTTTTTACACGCAAACAGTGGCCTGGCCCGATGCAAATGGCAACCTCATCGCGGCGAAATACTTCGTTTTTTATCAACCCAAAACCGCAGATTGGCTGAACCTTTGGATCGATGCGCAAGGCAATGTGTTACAAAAACACAGCTGGACGGTTCATTGTGCCCCGTCGCCGCTGGCTTCAACAGAGAATTTTGCAGCCCCCGCCAAATCATTGGTGCTGAGCGGTCAAGGTAAATCGCTCCAACGAAGAGGAGATGGTGCCACCTATAAGGCCTATGCATTTCCAACCGAAAGCCCCTTGTACGGCAATCCTGCCTCGCTCACAAGTCCGGCCGATGTCCAAGCATCGCCGTATGGCTGGCATGATGTGAACGGTGCGGCTGGTGCGGAATACACCATCACTCGTGGAAACAATGCGTATGCTTCGGAAGATGCGGATGCCAACAATCAGCCAGGTTATAGTCCAGATGGAGGCGCCTCTTTGGCTTTTGATTTTACCTATTCCAAAAGTGAAATCGATCCGGTGAACTATCGGGACTTTGCCATCAATAACCTGTTTGTGGCCAATAATTTGATGCATGATTTGTCGCAGCATTATGGGTTCGACGAACAATCGGGGAATTTTCAAACCAAAAACTATTCTGCTGCGGGCTCGGGAAGTGATGCGGTAAATGCAGATGCCCAGGACGGTAGTGGAACCAACAACGCCAACTTCTCAACACCCCCAGAAGGGTCTGCCCCACGCATGCAAATGTTCATTTGGGACGGCGTAAGTGAAAAAGCCAATTTGGTGGTGAATTATGGCGCTGGCATGAAATATGGTGTGGGAATCACCGATGGTAACTGGGGTAAGAAAATCACAGCGGTGCCAGTTTCAGGCAAATTGGTGTTGGTGAAAGACAATGTGGCGGCGGCAACCAGTAAATGCTGCACGAATTTGTCGAACGGTCCGGCGATTAATGGCAACATTGCGGCCGTTGTTCGCGGAGGGTGTACGTTTGTACAAAAAGTATATCGCGCCCAAACGTATGGGGCTACCGCGGTGGTTTTGTTGGATACATCATCGGCCGATCAAG
>JBJTNN010000207.1:0-6006 GCA_046074125.1 Bacteroidota bacterium | reverse complement strand
AGAGGCAGGTTCCATGTTCTTTTTACCCAACCAACCCCACAACCATACAAACAACGGCGCGAATATCACAATGGCTACCGCATTGATACTCTGGAAATAAGACGTTGGAATGGTTTCACCAAACAATTCACGATTGGTTTGTTCTTCCGCAAAATAGGTCAATGAAGCACCGGCCTGTTCAAAAGCAGCCCAGAAGAATATCACGAAAAATGCTGCGATGTAGATAACCCAAATACGCTGACGTTCAACTTTGCTCAAGGTAGGGTCGGTAATAATGTAACCGGGAGCGGCTATTGTTAATGCGAAAATGAAAGACCCAATCCAATCCATTTCAGCTTGGAAACGGAATAAATACAACAAAACGCCAAATACAGCCACCCAAATGCCCATAGCGGTGTAATTCACTGGGGTTGCTTCGGTATTGGTTTTTACTTCTCTTGCGGAGTTGGGTTTTTCACCGATTTGTTCTCCTTCGGGAGTAACGATGTACTTGTTTTTGAGGGTGATGAACAAAATCAAACTCACGCACATACCCAAACAAGCGGCCATGAAGCCCCAACGGAAGTCAGCGGCATTGCCGGTATCGCCCAAATAACCACAAAGCAAAGGAGCAATGAAAGCACCTAGGTTGATACCCATATAAAAAATGGTAAAGGCGGAATCCACGCGCTTATCCCCTGCTGGATACAATTGTCCAACCATCGTAGAGATATTGGGCTTAAAGAAACCGTTACCAATAATCAAGAATCCCAACCCCGTAAACATCAATGGGGCGGCAATATTCACCTCTTGATAATAGGTACCCGCGAAGAACATGAATAACTGTCCGATAGCCATTAAAACACCACCAATGATGATGGATTTCCTGTTTCCCCAATAGCGATCGGCCATATAACCACCCAACAAGGGAGTTAAATAAACCAAACCGGTGTAACTACCGTAGATTTCGGAACCCAGCGCTTTATCGAACAATAAGGCTTTCGTCATAAACAACACGAAAAGCGCCCGCATACCGTAATAGCTGAAGCGTTCCCACATTTCCGTCACGAACAAAACATACAACCCTTTGGGATGTGATTTGTCGGAATACATTTGATCTTCTTTTACATTCATTGGTTCAATCGTTAAATATCTATCGGCCAAAATAGAAAGAAAATTTCAATCTAAGTGCGAATGTGCGATTTTCATCCACGATTTGTGGGTTTCTATACCCAATCCATGGGTGTTTTGTCAGTTTGGTGTTATTTTGCATCCACAAATGATATTAACTACCACACGCATAGCGAAAGAAATTGGCGGTAATATCTCCCCAAATCAACCTGAGGTGGTCATTGAAAATGCGGCCAAACTGGAAGAAGGCGGAGCGCACTCATTGGGATTTTTCTCAAATCCGAAATATGAACAATCTCTTTATCAAACGCAGTGTGGTGCTGTTATCGTACCGCAAGGATTTGTTCCACAGCAACCGGTTTCGGCCGTGTTAATTGAACATGCCAATCCCTATTTTGCGTTTTGTACTGTCCTTACCAACCATTTCAATCCCAATGTGCATCGTGAGGGTATCGAATCGAAATACATACATCCTTCGGTTACAATCGGACAAGGGGTTCACATTGCCGCAACCGCTTATGTAGAAGAAGGCGCAAAAATTGGCAACCATTGTGTGATCTATCCCGGGGTTTACTTGGGCAGAAATGTGGTGTTGGGAGATCATTCTTTGCTGTACCCCAACGTGGTTGTTTATGCTGATTGTAAGATTGGCAATCACTGTATTGTACAAGCCGGAAGTGTCATTGGCGGCGATGGCTTTGGCTTTGCTCCCGTCAATGGGAAATACATGAAAATCCCCCAAATTGGAAATGTCATCCTCGAAGATTGGGTGGAGATTGGCAGCAACTGTAGTATAGATAGAGCCACCATGGGAAGCACGGTCATTAGAACGGGCACCAAACTGGATAACCTTGTTCAAATTGCACACAACGTAGAGGTTGGCGAGCACACGGTGTTGGCCGCTCAAACGGGAATCGCAGGTAGCACAAAAGTGGGTGCTTATTCTCAATTTGGTGGACAAGTGGGCGTTGCTGGACATTTAACCATCGCTTCACATACCAGTGTAGGCGGACAAGGTGGCATTACCGGTAACGTGACCGAATCAAACCAAAAACTTACAGGTACCCCAGCTACAGATGTGAGAACTTACCTTAAATCAGTGGCAGGTACCCGTAGAATTCCGGAACTTATAAAAGAAATCGCAGCCATTAAAGAAGAAATTACGCGTTTAAAATCAGGAGAATAATCGATGAATCAACTTAACCCAAAACAAACCACCCTCAAATCACCCATTCATATCTCGGGTGTTGGACTTCATACAGGAGCCAACGTAAACCTTACTTTGAATCCTGCTCCAGAAAATCACGGCTACAAATTCCGCCGCACCGATCTTGAGGGCTCTCCCATTATCGAGGCTGATTGTGACTTGGTTACCGATACATCGCGCGGCACTACGCTCACAAAAAATGGCGCATCCGTTTCCACGGTTGAACATGTGCTCGCGGCCCTTGTAGGAATGGAAGTTGACAATTGTTTGATTGATATCGACGGACCTGAAATGCCCATCATGGATGGAAGCAGCAAACCTTTCGTAGAAGTTATCGAGGCATGCGAGTTGGTAGAATTGGAAGCTGAGAGAGAGTATTTCGAAATTCCTTACAACATCAACTTTACGGATGAGGAAAACAAAGTTGAAATCATCGCAATGCCTGTAAATGATTATCGACTTACGGTCATGGTTGATTACAACTCTCCCGTTTTGGGAAGTCAGCATGCAGCGATTACCAACATGTCGGAATTCAAAAAGGAAATCAGCCCTTGCAGAACATTTTGCTTTTTGCATGAATTGGAATATTTGCTTAATAACAACTTAATCAAAGGCGGCGATTTAAATAACGCCATTGTGGTGGTAGATCGCGATGTTGAGCAAGATGAATTGGATCGATTGGCCAATGTTTTCAACAAACCGAAGGTGGAGGTTACGCAACATGGTATTTTGAACAATTTGGATTTGCGGTTCCAAAATGAACCTGCTCGACACAAATTGTTGGATATGATTGGTGACTTGGCTTTGGTAGGAATGCCAATAAAAGGACAAATTATGGCTGCTAGACCGGGTCACGCGAGCAATGTAGCGTTTGCGAAAAAAATCAAACAGGTGATGAAGAAAGAACTCCGCAGAAAACAAGATGGCGTTCCTTACTACAACCCCAATGAAAAGCCGTTGTATGCCACAAAAGATGTGATGAAGATGTTGCCGCATGCTCATCCCTTCTTGTTGGTAGACAAAATCATTGCCAAAACCGAAACTTCAGTTGTGGGTATTAAAAACATCACCTACGACCAACCATTTTTTAACGGTCATTTCCCCGGAGACCCCATCATGCCTGGTGTGCTTCAGCTAGAAGCGATGGCGCAATGCGGCGGTATTTTGGTATTAAGTACTGTGGAAGATCCAGAGAATTATGGTACTTATTTCTTGAAAATCGACAATGCAAAATTCAAGGACAAAGTAGTTCCTGGAGATACCATGATCATGAAATTGGAATTGATGGAACCCGTGCGACGTGGTTTATGCATGATGAAAGGTCGTGCATGGGTGGGTGAAAAATTGGTTTGTGAGTCGGAAATGATGGCTCAAATCGTAAAAATCTCGTAATTCGCAACTCAAGGATTGAAATAAACAACCTATCATGATTCAACCACTAGCCTACGTACATCCGTCAGCGAAAATTTCAGACCACGTGATCATTGATCCATTTGTCACCATTCATGCGGATGTTGAAATTGGCGAGGGAACTCATGTGATGTCGGGCGCCACTATATTCAAAGGGACACGCATCGGTAAAGGATGTCGAATTTTCCCTGGTGCTTCCATCGGTGCCATTCCCCAGGATTTGAAGTTTGACGGTGAAGAAACCCTTACTGTAATTGGAAACAATACCACCATCAGGGAGTATGTTACCATCAACAAAGGCACGAAAGCCTCAGGATTAACTAAGGTGGGAAACAATGTTTTGTTGATGGCATATGTTCACTTGGCACACGATGTTGTTGTTGAGGATTATTGCATTTTGGCCAATAGCGTTCAAGTTGCAGGGCACGTAACTGTTGGTGAATGGGCGATTTTAGGCGGTGCTGCATTGGTACATCAATTTGTAAAAATTGGTCGCCACGCCATGATTAGCGGTGGCTCTTTGGTTAGAAAAGATGTACCACCTTATACCAAAGCGGCTCGGGAACCACTGAGTTACGAGGGAGTAAACAGTGTTGGGTTGCGCAGACGTGATTTCTCCACTGAGAAAATTACCGAAATCCAAGACATTTATCGCACCTTGTTTGTGAAAGGTTACAACACGGCAAAAGCGATAAAGATTATTGAGACAGAATTCTCGCCTACAACTGAGAGAGATGAGATTCTTCAGTTCATCAAAGAATCTGATCGTGGTATCATGAAGGGCTACATCGCCAAATAACGATGTATATAACACTCAACAACTGCGGAAAAAACTATCATCGGACTTGGTTATTTCAAGGGATAAATTTAACCATCCCTGTACTTTCTGAGAACCAAGCGCCTTTGAAGCTGGCTATTTTGGGTGCAAACGGCGCTGGTAAATCTACATTTACGTTGATGTTGGCCGGACAGACCGATCCAACGGAAGGACGAATTACTTGGCATGATGCAAACAGAAAATCCTTACCACAAACGGTTTGGCACAAGCACATATCCTTGGCCTCACCGGGAATGGAGCTCCCTGAGGAGTTTACTTTGGCAGAGTGGTTTGAATTTCATCAACAAATCAAGGGCTTTCAAAAATCGGTATCGCTGACATCCATTTTGGAGCTATGCGGTTTCGCCAAATCCACTGTTTCTAAGCAGTTGCTTACCTTCTCTTCTGGAATGAAACAACGGGTAAAATTGTGTTCTGCCCTGCTAGGGAATCAATCATTGGTAATACTGGATGAACCACTAACCAACCTCGATACAGCAGGTAGCGAACTGTATAAAACTTTGATTGAAAAGCACTTAGGCCAAAGAGGCCTCATCATTGCTTCCAATCGCGATGATGAATGGGTCAACTACTGCACCCATCGATATACCATCGGCGATTCAGAACTTAAGGCAGTTTAACAAACTTCAAGTTGGCATTGTTGCCGTTTTCATCTTGAACTTTAACCCAATAGACACCCGAAGACCAATTTTCCACGGGTATTCCTACCCCATTTTCATGCGGCAAGAGTTGCGTTTGGTAAACCAAATCCTGCTGTAGGTTATACACTTTCACGAACAATTGACTTTGAAGGGCGTTGCTTCGTTGAATGTTCACGAACGTTTTGGTTGGATTTGGGTAAAGAGTAATGTCTATTTTGCTGATTTTCTCTGTGCCGATCAAGGGCTTCTTGGCATTCAGTGAACTGGCCCATTGTAATCCCCCTCTGCCCAGACCAAAAACCGCCTCCATCAATGAATCACCCGTAAGTTCGGCAAAGGCGGGAATAATTCTTGAACCCATCGATGGCAAAACGGAATCGGCAAATTTCTTTTCGTAAAACCAGTTTGTATCAGCAAACAAAGAATCGGTATACGGGTGACCATCAATGGTATACAATCGACTGTAACCATAAGCAGTGCCTACAATCATTTCAACTTTGCCATCGCCATTGGCATCATAAATTCGGGGTGAGGCATATCCGTAAGCTTTCCATTCCTGAGGGAAAACATCACTGCGCCATTCATTGCCCCTGGCTCCCCAAGCATTTTTTGATTTTTCAGTATACGTCAATGGATTAACTGATGTGCACTCGAACAAAGAAACACGTCCGTTGTAATATCCAACCAAAATGTCCATTTTTCCATCTTTGTTATGGTCATACACACAAGGGGAAGCATTCGATTCATCAAAGTTGAGTTGATGTCCAAGTAAATTGGAATCCACAAAATTCCATACTACC
>JBJTNN010000206.1:0-3531 GCA_046074125.1 Bacteroidota bacterium | reverse complement strand
AGTCCAATTAATGCTTACATTTTTCAACATGCTAATCGGGGTTTTGTCATCGACGAGTGAAACCCATATTTCTGGCGACTGTCCGGCCAAAATTTGAGCGGCTTCGTACTTCCCAGCTCTGGGCAACGGGGCGCCGTTGACTAAAAATTGAACCCCCAAAATTTGCGGTGGAAAATCAATGGTTTCTGGGGTTCGTCCTAACCAATCTTTGGCTCCACCATCAATCCAATCATTGAGACGTACCAGCCATGAATCTTTTTCAATGGGGTAATTGCTGTTGGCTTCTAGAGACAGTGGCATAATTCCCGAGTTTCCGTTTAAATCCACCGTCATCCTATGGGGCAACATGCTATTAGATGAAGAAAATGGCACTACGCGATATGTGAATTTTCCTGCAAGATCCGGTTTGATGATGGGTTGGTTCACCAACGAGTAATAACTGCTTTCAACGGTCCTGAAATCTGGTTCGAAATTACCATCGTGACAGCCACTATTGGCACAAGTGGGTTTGAACAATCCTGAATGTAAGCCTTGAATGGTTCGATAATTCCATGTATCCTTACCTATGGGCTGGGTATCTTTTCCATTGGGAAATGGATTTTTAATATCCGGTCCATTGGTTTCACAGGCATTAAACATCAACCCTACAAGAACGCCAAACATCAATGAGTATGGATTATGAAAAAGCTTGTGCATGGACTTTCGCATTTTTTACACTCTTTGATATAAGCTCCTTGCCATTGGGTCGATTAGCCCCGCATTGTTAACATCATCCAAAACACCGAAAATATCCGCGATCGTGGGAACAATATCAGTTAGTCGTCCTACCGGCTGAGCTTCACTTCCAATTCGAATATTAGGAACGCCTTTACCTAACATCAAGCCCCAAACTCTCCTAGCATTTGAATCACTATGATCGTAGGAGTACCAATCATTTTGGTCTAAAATAGGATTTGGATTTAGGTTTCGACCGCATTCAGGAGCCACAATGAAAATAGTATTTCCGGACATTTCAGGAATATTATATTGAATATGCTGCCACAACCAAGCAGTAACATGATCTGCTCTATGCAAGTTCTGCAGATAGCCTGTAAAATTTGAATGGCATGTATCTACGCCAGAAATATTTAATGCGAGCATTTTAGGCTTAAATTCCCTCAGTACTTCTGCTGCGTACATCATATTAAGAGCATCGCCATTTCCTGCAATTGGTGGCTTTGCTAACTGTCCAGTCTGCTGCTTAGCAAATACACTTTTGATAAAATCTTTGATTTGGATTTTTTCTTCATCAGTGTTACTAACACTGCTTATTTGATCATTGGTCAATGCGAAACTTTGGTCTAAAAAGTTCTTCATAAAGTACATGGGTTCTAAATCCGTGTTTGAGTATATCTTAGCATTGCCCAATACTTCTTTCCCTGTCGCGGAGAAGGTAACCGGTGCAGCGAACATATTACCCCCAAAGGGCAATCCATAATCTTTGTGATTACTTGAATTTAATAATGGTGTAGAATTACCAATACCATTGCCAATAAACCAAGTGTCGGTGGCTTTAAATCCGGCGTGTTTTCTGAGGTATTCAAAGATAGTAGGGTAGGATGGTCGGACCCTGAGGCCTTGGCTTACTCCTGGATTACCTGTGAGTAACGTATTCAAGCCTACATAATGGCCTGCACTTTGTGCCCTCATTTCAGGAAATAAAAGACCTAATTTTTCCATAGGTTGATTCAACAACCGAGGAATTGGTTCTGACCCTAATGGTTCTCCAGCCACTGATGTACCATATGCGATTTTCTTATTTGGCGCATCGCCTTCAAACAAATTGGGCATTATGTTTCCAGCGGCACCAGAAACACCCTGACTATCCTCTAGGTATCGCCCTAAAACACTCTCTTGTTGTCGAACTCCACCTGCAAACATCACCAAAACAACATGATCAGCCTTCACTGAAGCAGTTTTTGCGAATAACCGCCCTGAAGGGAGAATATAGGGCGCCAATAGACCCCCGCCCATTGTAATGCCTGATTTTGTTATAAAATCCTTTCTGTTCATTTAGCCACTGACTTAATAATATTGATACTCTTTACTACATGCAAAAGCGGTGTAAACCATCTCTACCGTTACTGCTTTGTTGTTGGTTATATATTGCTTAAAAAAAGCTTTTTCACCTTCACTAGGGTACCTTAAATAGAATCGTTTGAAGGTATTGATAATAAATGCATCAATATCCGTGCGCATCAATGCATCCTTTGGAATGGTGATACCTGAGGTGTTGAAGTAATTGCTCAACAACATCTCGTTGCCAACATCCTGGTCTCCGATGGAGTAGAGTACATTCTGCGTTTTGTACAACTGATTTGGGGAAATAGCTGATTGGTATAAATTCGTATAGAGAATCGAAATAAACTCAGCATCATTTTTCTTTTTGGTCTTACGACTTTTGTCCTCCAATACAATTACTTGGTCAATTTCATAACCAATAATTCTCTCCTTCGTGCACGCTGAAGTGCAAAAAAACAAACCGTAAATAATCCATGAATTCAATTTAAAATTGGGCATACTCGTCTCCAGAAATTAATTGTTGAATTACCTGTTCGATTTGATGGTTTTGATAGAATGAATAAAACAGAGTGCTCACCTCCGCTGTTGTTGCTTCACGTTGAAGTAAAACAAAATAAAACCAGCGGATTTGAGCTTCGTGAAACGCATCTGAATTCACAATAGCATCACAATACTCATTTTTATTTGCAGCCCATCTGGAAAATATAATGGCTGGTTCATTGTAATGTATAATTTGATAGGAACGATCAAATTCAGATTGACTCGGATTTCTGTTTAAGCAATTGTCAAATACGGCATTAATAAAATTAAAACTATTCATATTTATTTGATCATAAATAGAATTATTCATCATTACTGCGCACATATTTCTGTAATCCTTGGTGTTGTTTTTAAATGCAGAACGACTGTTCAGTAGGATGACATATTTTCTTCGTTGATCGATGTAACGATAAACTCCTATAGAATCGCCATTTAATCGAGAAATAGTTATTGCAAAATTCAAATTACCAATAAATTGAGCAATGTCAAGATCTGAAGCGCCCTCCACAAATCTTGCTTTAGACAGATTGTAGATTCGTTGCGCAAAAGCATGTCTATATGAAGAATCACCAACTCTGTAGGTTGTATCGAAAAGTAAAATGTTCACTAGTCTGCGTCTACAACTATCGTGAAGTTCCGCTTTCTTCAGCTGATTGGTAAACGATATTCGCTCAATATCGGTGGCTTCCCTACCAATTAAATCAATAAACATCCGCTGAACATAATTTTCAATTCTTAGCGTCGAAACGCCCTTGTAATTTTGAGGTTGATTGTTTTTGACTTGAACAGTTTCCGTGGTTTTACATCCCAGAAATGAGACAGCTATTGCAATGTACACTATGCGGATTATTCCCCGATGAAAAATGTCCATAACTCAAATGTAATCTTTCCATTTTGGGATTGCAAGTTTATGACATTGGTCATTTTTAG
>JBJTNN010000205.1:0-2506 GCA_046074125.1 Bacteroidota bacterium | reverse complement strand
TGTTTACCGATGCCCAGTCTACTTTTTTATCGGGTTTACAAGCCCATTCTCAGCCAACCAACATCGATTGGCGATTTGTGTCGTTTAATTCTAGTCCCGACGATGTGAAAGGGGGCAACCTGAGTTTGGATACAGCTTGGTATGTTTCACAGTTTTCGAGCGACAGTAAAGCCACTGGGTTGTTGATGAAAGCGAAAGTATCGCACCGAGGGGGTCAAGCCAAGGAAGCCCGACTCTCATTGTTGTCCAATGGCAAAACGCTGTTTGCACAGACCAAAGAAATAGCTCCGGGGCAGACGGTTGAATTTGAGGGATTGATATCTCCAGAAAATGCCAGTGAGTCTTTGCTGCTGCAATTGGCGAAGGACGGATATGTTTATGATGATCAATTGTATTTGCACCCAGTAAAAACCTGGCAAACACGCGTTGGGGTGATAGGCGGTGACCGTTCGTTGGATGCTTTGTTCGCGGCACAGCCCCTTTTGCAGAAGCAGTTGATACGCATATCGGATATTGAGGTAAACCCAGCTGTTTTGGCGGGATTGGATGCCTTGGTTGTGGTTGGTGCCAGTGCTTTGAATGATAAAACACGAGAAGCCATTCGGGTTCAAGTTGAGGCGGGAACCACGCTGTTGCAATTCCCAACTTCAGCGACGTCGCAGCCCCAAGATATTTTGGGAGGTATTTCATCCCGTGGAACTTGGCGAAAAGTAGCACAGAGATTGGCGCTGCCGGGATTGAATCATCCGGTATTTCAAGGGGCTTTTGCCGAGAGTTTGTCGGACAAAGTTAAGTTGCCCCTCATTCGCAACGTGTTTCAAAGTGATGCGTTTTCGGACTGGGAAACCGTGATTCAATTGGAGGACGGACAACCCTTGCTGGTGTCGAAAAGGATGGAAATAGGTACGCAGTGGTTGTGGCTATCGGATTTGAGCGAGGGTAGCAAGGAGTTTTTAAATTCGGGATGGTATTTGCCCTTGGTTACGCAGATTTTGGCGAGCAATGCATTGCAAGAAAAACCCTTGTACGGGGTGTTGTTCTCAAAACAATTGTTGTCGCTACCGGCACCCATTTCCACCGATGAGCGAGCGGCTCAGTTGGTGGGTGAACGTGGCACCTCTGTTGTGGAATTGCAGGTGAATTCGGAGCGACATACTTCCATGTATGTGGGTGCGGAGCCCAGCTATTCGGGGCTGTTTGAGCTAAAATCGCCCTTGGAAAAATCGGCAGTACTCGTTGCCTTTAACTGGCCCAGGGTGGAGTCGAACTTGCAGACAGATCCCAACTTGAACGACAAACTCGCATTAACAAAACTCACTTGGAAGCAAAGTATGGCCGATGGCAGGACGTCTATTTTACAGAATGAGCCGTTAAAGGTGCTGTGGCGCTTGTTTATGTGGGGGGCTGCCATTTTCTTCGCGGTAGAGGTGTTGCTGTTG
Source organism: Bacteroidota bacterium (assembly GCA_046074125.1). Classification (GTDB taxonomy): domain Bacteria; phylum Bacteroidota; class Bacteroidia; order NS11-12g; family UBA955; genus UBA955. Next base: position 1,067 of record JBJTNN010000205.1, on the reverse strand, counting down.
TTATGGCAATCGAGAAATAAAAGACTGGAAAATCAATAAAATGAATCATACCACCCTGCTCCAAAACGTGAGATTGTTTGATCCTCAGAGTGATTTACACAACCAGCTTGTAGAGATATTGATCAAAGATGGTGTCATTGAGGCCATCGGCGAAGGTCTCGGCATGGCGGCTTCGGAGCTCGTTGACGGGGAAGGGGCTTATGTGTCGTTGGGATGGTTTGATGCCTTTGGGTATTGTCCTGATCCTGGGGAGCCATGGAAAGAATCGCTTATTTCTTACAGCGAGGCAGCCCAGCAAGGTGGATTTACCCATGTGGCGGCATTGTGTGGCTCATCGCCCAAATCTGACAATGAATCGGTGATTGCACAAGTGAAACAGGTGGGAGCGTTACAACGGGCGGCCTTGATGCCGTGGGGGTTGGCCAGCGTGCAAGGCGAAGGCAAAGAGATGGCTGAGGTTTATGAAATGCATGAAGCTGGCGCTGTAGCTTTTACCGATGGCATTCATAGCAGTTCGTCGTTGGGACTTCGCACCAAATTGATGCAATATTGTGCATCGTTGGGGTTGAAATATGCGCATTTTCCTTTTCAAAAAACATTGGCCCCAGACGGCAAGATGCACGAAGGATTGGTGAATGCCTCATTGGGCTTCAAGGGAATACCTGCCGTGAGCGAGGTGGTTGAGTTGATGTCTGACATCGCCCTGGCCAAGCACTTAAATGTATCACTGACTGTTTTGGGGGTGAGTGCTGGGGAGAGCGTAGAAATTATTCGCAAGGCCAAATCGGAAGGTGTGAATATTGTTGCGGCTGTGCCTGTGATGAATTTGTTGTTTACGGATGAGTCATTGAGCGGTTTTGATGAAAACTTGAAGGTGTTGCCACCGTTGCGTAGTGAAGCCGATCGGAAGGCACTGCTATTGGGGTTGTTGGATGGTACGTTAACGGCAGTGGTGAGCAATCATCACCCAGAGGACATCGAATCGAAAAAAGTGGAATTTGACTATGCCGCTTGGGGTGCTGCCACGTTGGGGATGACATTTGGGATGATGTGTAAGGCGTTTGAAC
>JBJTNN010000204.1:0-3662 GCA_046074125.1 Bacteroidota bacterium | reverse complement strand
GTTGGCATTCAGCGCCAAGCCCCGCGATTACGAAGCCGATGGCAAAGAAGCGGTTAACTCAGACGAGTATTTCGTGTACTTCTTGAAGTTGGATCGCGAAGGAAATGCTGCCTTGTCAGCGGAAGAAGAAAACATCATCTCAGATGCCCGTGTGAATACTTCTCCAACCGGAGAATTGGAAGTGTCTATGGAAATGACTGCCAAAGCCGGAACGCAGTGGGCTCAGGTAACAGGTCGTAACATTGGCAAATACATCGCAGTAGTGTTGGATGACCGTGTGTATTCAGCGCCTGTGGTGAACCAAAAGATTAGTGGTGGAAACAGCCAAATCACTGGTAACTTTGATATTCGTGAAGCCAACGACTTGGCCAACGTGTTGAAAGCGGGTAAATTGCCTGCGCCTGCTAAGATTGTTGCGAGTGAGCAAGTGGGTGCTTCTTTGGGACAAGCATCAATCACCAACGGTTTGAATTCGTTGATGTTTGGTTTCATTGCAACCATTTTGTTCATGATCCTTTATTACAGTCGCGCGGGTTGGATGGCCATCGTTGCCGTATTGGGTAACGTAGTTTTAATTATGGGTGTGTTGGCGAGCTTGGGTGCTGCCTTGACATTGCCCGGTATGGCTGGTATCATCTTAACGGTGGGTATGGCTGTAGATGCGAACGTATTGATTTACGAGCGTATCAAAGACGAATTGGAAAATGGCAAAGGCATGAAGTCTGCCATCGCTGATGGTTTTAAACACGCCTTGAGCGCGATTGTCGATTCAAATATTACCACCTTGTTGGCGGGTTTCATTTTGACGTTCGCTGGTGCGGGTCCTGCTTACGGATTTGCCGTGATCTTGGTAATCGGTATCTTCAGTTCAATGTTTACCGCTTTGTTCATTACACGTTTGTTGTTAGACCGTCGTGCCGACAAAGGATTGGATATCAAATTTGATGCGCCATGGAACAAAGGTTTCATGAAGAATTCAAACATCGACTTCGTAGCAAACCGCAAAAAATATTACATCGCATCTGCTTTGGTGATTGTTGCAGGTATTGCAGCGTTTGTCGCCAAGCGTGGAATCAGTACGGGTATTGATTTCAAGGGCGGTCATGCTTATGTTATCCAATTCGATGCACAGAAAAACTATCAATCAGAAGCCATCAAAACGGCTTTGGATAACAATTTGAAAGAGTCTAGCAACGAGGTGAAAACTTTCGGTAGCGCTGGTCAGTTCCGTATTGTTACTACTTACAAGATTGACGCAGAAGGTCAAGCGGCCAGAGATTCTGTCCGTGCCGATGTATTGGGCGCCTTGAAAGGGTTTGACATGGTAGGTGAGGATCCAGTCATGTCTACTTCAAAAGTAGGTGCTGCCATTGCAACAAGTACGCGTGATAAGAGTGCTTTCTTGGTTATTTTGACCGTAGTGGGAATCTTCTTGTACATTGTATTCCGTTTCCGCAGCGTGGCTTACGGTATGGGTGCCACCATCGCATTGTTGCACGACGTTTTGGTTGTGTTGTCGATGTTCGCCATATTGGATGGTGTTGTGCCTTTCCCTACCGATTTCGACCAACATTTGATTGCCGCTTTGTTGACCTTGTTGGGTTACTCAATCAACGATACGGTAATTGTGTTTGACCGTATTCGTGAGTTCTTGACAAACAACAAAGGTGAGCGTTCAGATGCCAAATTGATTAACTTGGCGATTAACGATACACTGTCACGTACAATCATTACTTCAGCCACTGTGTTTGTTGTTGTGTTGATCTTGTTCTTGTTCGGTGGTGATGCCTTGAAAGGCTTCTCATTGGCCTTGTTGATTGGTGTAATTGTAGGTACTTATTCTTCAATTTGTATTGCAACACCAATCGTTGTAGACTTCTCAACCAAGAAAAAACAATCGTAATTCAATCACTTCGAACTTTCGAAAAGGCGGAGTGATTTTCACTCCGCCTTTTTTGTTATCAAATAGTATCGCTCCATTTATATATCCTTAGCAAAATCATTGAAGATCTTTTTAAATCATGTTAAACCAATCCATTCCACAGCCCCTTTTACAGTCTATCGCAGAAACTTACGGTACACCTGTGTATGTCTATCATGCCGAAACCATTCAATCACAGTATAAACGATTGTTGCATGCATTTCCCAATACCAAAGTGAAATTGCATTACGCCCTGAAGGCATTGAATAATGTGAACATTTTGCGACTGCTCAAAGCCGAAGATGCAGGATTGGATGCCGTTTCTATTCAAGAGGTGCAGCTGGGATTGCGGGCAGGATTTGAACCACATGAAATCATGTATACCCCCAACTGTGTAGACTTCGCAGAAATACAAGAAGCGGTGGATTTGGGAGTGCACATCAACATCGACAACATCGCCATTTTGGAGCATTTTGGTCACGCCTACGGTGCTTCCGTGCCCTGTTGTATCCGCTTGAATCCGCATATTATGGCGGGTGGACATAGTCATATATCGGTAGGTCACATCGATTCTAAGTTTGGTATATCCATCTACCAATTGCGACATGTTGTGCGTGTGGTTGAATCCTTAAACATACGTGTGAATGGATTGCACATGCATACGGGTAGCGATATTTTGGATGCAGAGGTCTTTCTACGCGGCGCGGATTTGTTGTTTGAGGCGGCAAGGAGTTTTCCAAATCTTGAATTCATGGATTTTGGATCGGGCTTTAAAGTGGGTTATAAAACCGATGACATCGTAACCGACATTGAGGAAATCGGGACGAAGATTTCACAGGCTTTCGCAGAATTTTGTCAAGAATACGGCCGAGAATTGGAATTGTGGTTTGAGCCAGGGAAGTTTATTGTGTCTGAATCGGGTTCCTTACTGGTAAAAGCGAACGTGATCAAGCAAACAACATCTACCGTTTTCGTGGGTGTGGATTCTGGGCAGAATCATTTGATACGACCCATGTTTTACGATGCCTATCACCACATTGAAAACATCTCGAACCCAGAAGGTGCTTCCCGTTTGTATAGCGTGGTTGGGTATATCTGCGAGACCGATACATTGGGATACGACCGCAAATTACAAGAGGTGAGGGAAGGGGATGTACTGCGCATATACAATGCGGGTGCTTACGGCTTCAGTATGAGCAACAATTACAATGCGCGATTACGTCCTGCCGAGGTATTGGTGAAAGATGGAAAGGCCCACCTCATTAGAAAGCGCGAGGTACTGGATGATATTATTCGCAACGAGGTAGAAATTCCCGAATTGATATAAAAAAAGAGGGCGGCGAGATCATCGCCGCCCTCTTTTTTTAGACGTAAGGAAGTCGCCGCTAGGCGACCTTCCAATTATTCGCAATTTTGGTTGAGGAAATACTCGTAAGTTCCGTCAACCGTGTCGTTTGAGTTCCGGATCTTCCCCCTCACAATTTGGAATTGAACACTGAGGATTTTCTGTCCACCAGGATTTACCGAAGCAAAAAACTTATTGGGAATCATGCTCAAGGCGAACTTTCCGTTGCCCATGTTTTTCATGGCCAATTGGGGTGCAGTAGCCACCTTTGTGATGGGCACTATTTGCAAGAAATCGGAAACCCCAGCACCTACTCTCGCTTTGGCAAAAACATAGAAGTCTTCTTTGTCCTTCAATGTGTCTTTGGTCTCCAAATTGCGGTCGTATAAAATGGTC
>JBJTNN010000203.1:0-5792 GCA_046074125.1 Bacteroidota bacterium | reverse complement strand
TTACAACATGTTGAGTCAGCAGCCGGGTGGATTGACCGACCTGCAATTTGCGCAAGACATCAAACAGAGTTTTCGCAGCAGAAACTGGTTCTCTACTCCTTGGCAAACCGCCAACATCAAATTGGACTACGCGCTATCGGTAAGAAGTCGTCTCCAAGTACAAGTATTCGGCATGGATGCTACACGCCACAGCATTGGCAATACGTCAAGTATTTTGGTGGCCGACACCATCAACAAAGCCACAGGACAATACAACACCCGGGATTTGGCTACCGACAAATACAAAAACATCGGTACAGAAATCAGCTACATTTCCCATTATGTATTGTTTGGCAAAAAGCAAACTTTGAGCACGGGCATTCGCTATTTCAAAGGGCAAACACAGCGACATCAGAAAGGTGTGGGCAGCACGGGTATTGATGCCAACTTTACCACAAACCTCTTCCCCACTGCACTGACTTTCAACACGCAAAACGTGGCATGGTTTGCCGAGCAAGTGATTCGTTTTTCACCCCGTTTCATTCTGATCCCTGGTCTCCGTGCAGAACAAATCCATTCTACCGTTTCGGGCAGAACGGGATACAGCTTGGTTGGACAAGAAATCCCCGTAATCACAACCCCTCAGCAAAGGCGTTTTTTCCTTGGTGGCATTTCCGCGGAATATCACCTGAAAAATGGCTTTGAAATCTATGCAAACGCCACCCAAAACTATCGTCCCATTCTGTTCAGCGACATGCAGGCAGCCCCTGGAACGGAGCAGATCGATGCTAACCTGAAAGATGCCAACGGCTACAACAACGATTTGGGCTTCAGAGGTCGCAAAGGACAGTGGCTCTATTTCGACGCCAGTGTTTTCGTACTTCAGTACAATAACCGGATTGGCAGAATTACCCAGTTCGACAACCAAGGAAAGGCCATCACGCTAAAAACCAACGTGGGAAACAGCAAAAGCACGGGCATCGAGGCGGTTGTGGATGTAGATTTGGTCAAAAAACTGAGGAAAAACAGTCGATGGGGCTTGCCCGTTTACGTGAGTTACGCATACACCCATGCTCGCTACGGCAATTACTATATCACCACCAAAAACAGTGCGGGCAAATACGATTCCATTAACCTCAAAGGCAATTCTGTAGAAAATGCGCCATCCAACATCTTGCGCACGGGCATAGGATTCCAATGTGTTTCGAAGAACAATCCTCAGCGTAAATTCATTACCCAAATTCAGATGAGTTATGTGTCGGAAACCTTTTCGGATGCAAACAACACCCGCCCTGCCAGCAGCAACGGCAACACCGGACTAATCCCCGCCTACCGCATCTGGGATTGGAATACCACGTTGAGTGTGAGCAAATCGGTAAACTTGAAATTGAGTGTAAATAACCTCACCAATGCACACTATTTTACCCGCCGATCTGGAGGATATCCAGGCCCTGGCTTGATGCCATCCGACGGTCGCGCCATATTGATGAGCATTGGAATTGCGCTTTAAACGCGGCCTTTCCAATAGTCTACCAATTTACCAGACCAAGCGTGTGATTTGGTTTCGATGGAGGCATTCAAATCTGCCATCATACTGTAGATGCCGAAATAGGTTCTGTTCACATACAAGGCATGTTTGCTCCCCCTGGGTTGGGTAGGACGTTTTACCTCTGGAATCTGATAAATCTCCTCCCCTTTGGCATAGATTTCATCGATAAATTCATGCGTAAACTGGAATTGTTCGGATTCAAACGGCCGACTCAATAGCGCTGTCATGTCCAAAAAGGCCACTTGCAACTCATCCTTTACGGCTTGCGAATCTTGGGGGAAAATGATTTCTATGTGACTGAGTAACTGGTCTACCACGGCTTGATTTTCGCGGATTTCCGGAACCAATAAAGGGAAATAATGATAATAGAAATCTTCGGGTACTACTTTTACGCAACCGAAATCAATCACCCCAACGCGCCCATCTTCCTGGAGTAAGAAATTTCCGGGATGCGGATCGGCATGAATGGCCAATTCTGTGTGAAGCTGGTGGTTGTAGAAATCCCACAGGGCTTGCGCTACCCGATTTTTTACTGCTTGCGACGGTTTTTTATCGAGAAACTCTTTCAAGTGATCGCCTTCCAGCCAATCCATCACCAACACTTTGGGGCTGCTGACTTCGGGATAATAGTTGGGGAAAAACACATCTGGCACAGATAAAGATGCCTGCGCGATTTCCTGCGATCGCTGAAGTTCTAAGGTGTAATTGGTCTCCTCCAGCAGCTTTTCTTCCACTTCCTGGAAGTATTTCTGCATCTCCTTTTCTGGCAAGCCGAACATGGCATTGGCCACTGGTTTTACCATTTTCAAATCGCTTTGAATGCTGTCGGCGATGCCAGGATATTGCACTTTAACGGCCAAGGTTTTGCCATCTTTTTGGGCTTGATGCACCTGCCCGATACTCGCCGCGGCACTACATTGCGTATTGAATTGGTCAAACACATCGAACGGTGATTTTCCCACTGACTTTTGAAAGGTTCTCACCACCAACGGACCCGACATTGGGGGCGCTGAGTATTGAGACATGGCAAATTTATCGGTGTATGCCCGAGGCAGCAGGTTTTTGTCCATACTGAGCATCTGGGCCACTTTTAACGCACTGCCTTTGAGCTGACTCAAGGATTGATAAATATCGTTGGCATTGTTGGCGTGAAGTTCTTCTTTGGTGGTATCGCTGTTGATGGTTTTCTTGGCGTAATATTTCAAGTAATTCCCACCAATTTTTGCTCCCGCTCCCACCAATTTCATGGCACGCTCCACTTTGGAAGTGGGTATTTTGTCTTGGGTATCGATCATCGCTGAAATCCTTGTATCAAGAATTTGCCAAAATCAAACAATTTGTCTACCGCATTTCTGCCCACAAAATCCATGGTCAGCTGTACCGATTTTTCTATGCAAGCATCGGTGCGCTCAAAATCTGCGGAATCGTCTTTCAACCAAAAATGCATCACAAAGGCCAAATTCATGCCCAGCGCTTCAACGTTTAACTTGGAAACCACTTTTCGATCGGGGATTTCTCCCTGATTGCTTGCCATATCTAACAAGGGGCTCACCGTTTTTTGGAATACTTCTCTCAATGCCATCAGTCCCTTCACTTGGTCCATGGGATTTTTCCAATCCTGAAACTTCCATAGCAAGTAACTTCTGATGTCGCGCAGACTCTCAATGAAGGCAAAATGCAGGGTTAGCATCTTTTCCGTTAAGCCGTATCCCGCAAATTGCTCGTCTTGCGCGAACTTTTCGGCCACCGATGTCCAGCGGGTTACCAGCACCGATTCCTCCACTTTATCCAAGCTACCAAAGTGGCTATAAAACGCCGATTCTTCGATGTTCAAATGCTCACAAAGTTGATAAACATTTGCAGGGGCCTGCCCATGTTTGAGGCAGTATTTCACGTACTCAGAAACGATTTGATTTTTCATGTGTATTGCTTGTATAACAAACACGACAACTGCGGGAAAGTTTTGAATTTTATTTGATTGGTTCTGTGTTATTTTGCATGTACATGCTTACGCTCCAAGACGATTACAATACACAAAGAACTGCATTGGGCATCGCCGAATACGGTCGTCACGTGCAAGAGTACATCGACCACATCAAAACCTTAGCCAGCAAGGAAGAACGCACTTCTTGGGTTCACAATTTGGCCCAAATCATGGCTGCATTGAACCCTGAAATCAAACAGCAATCGAATTACAAAGAGATTTTGTGGGGTCATATCTTTCAGATTGCCAATTATGAATTGGATGTGGATTGTCCGTACGAAATCGTTCAAATCAAAAAAGAATTCGTACGCCCCGATCATTTGGGCTACAATTCCAGTGGGATCCGCTTTCGCTTTTATGGTCGCAATCTGCAAATGATGATTGATCGTGCAGCAGAGATGGAAGATGGTGAACTCAAACAAGACTTGGTGAACATGATTGCTTCTTTCATGTACAATTCCTGCAAGGCATGGAACAACGAAAATTTGAGCAATGAAGTCATCGCCGACCACCTGAAGACTTTGTCGAAAGGACAGTTAAACATCGAAGGTTCAGAATTGGTGGTGAGCGCCGATACCACGGTGAGTATCCGCCGTCCTGCCCAACAAAAATCGCAGCACTTCAGCCGCAACAACAAAAACAACAACAAAAACAACAAAAACCGCGGTAAAAACTACCGTCGATTCTAACCATCATGGCCATATTTGAAATTGAAGGCGGACACAAACTCCGCGGAGAAATCATCCCTCAGGGTGCAAAAAATGAAGCGTTACAGGTCCTTTGTGCCGTTTTATTGACCGCAGAGCCCGTCACCATCACCAACATACCGGAGATTCGCGACGTACTGAAGCTCATCGAATTATTGCAAAGCTTGGGGGTAAAAGTAACCCGCAATGAGCGCGGCTCATACACGTTCGTCTCCGACAATATAGACCTCGAATTCCTCAATAGCGCGGAATTCAAAAAACAAGGGGCTGCATTGCGTGGATCCATCATGATTGTAGGACCGTTGTTGGCCCGCTTTGGACGTGGCTACATCCCCTCGCCAGGTGGCGACAAAATTGGCCGACGCAGACTCGACACCCACTTTGAAGGATTCATCAACTTGGGAGCAAATTTCGAATTTCAAGCCGAAAACAATTTTTACAAAGTCAGCAGCAACCGATTGAAAGGCTGCTACATGCTGCTCGACGAAGCGTCGGTAACCGGTACGGCCAACATTCTGATGGCTGCTGTATTGGCCGAAGGCACTACCACCATTTACAATGCCGCTTGCGAACCTTATTTGCAGCAATTGTGCTTGATGCTCAACAGCATGGGCGCCAAAATCACCGGCATCGGCTCAAACCAACTCACCATTGAAGGGGTAAAACAATTGGGCGGATGTGCGCACCGTTGCCTTCCCGATATGATCGAAATCGGCAGTTTCATTGGGATGGCCGCCATCACACAAAGCGAAATCACCTTGAAAGGTTGTCGGGTAGACATGCTCGGCATTATCCCTAAAATGTTCCAACGATTGGGGGTGAAATTAGAAATCCGGGGCGATGATATTTTCATCCCTGCCATGGATCACTATGAAATCGATACCTTCATCGATGGTTCGATATTAACGGTTTCCGATCAAATTTGGCCAGGATTCACCCCTGATTTGATTTCCATAGCCTTGGTGACCGCCACACAAGCGCGCGGTACTGTGTTGATCCATCAGAAAATGTTTGAAAGCCGCCTGTTCTTCGTCGACAACCTGATCGATATGGGAGCTCAAATCATCCTGTGCGACCCTCACCGTGCAACCGTCATTGGCTTGGATCGCAGAACGCAGCTCAAAGGCATTAACATGAGCTCTCCCGACATTCGCGCCGGTGTGGCTCTGTTGATCGCCGCCATGAGTGCCAAAGGCAAGAGCACCATCAAAAACATCGAACAGATCGACCGCGGCTATGAGCGCATCGAAGAGCGATTGAACGCCTTGGGTGCCAAAATTACACGCATCGACTGACCCTTACTTCCTAAACTTCCCAATTGAGCTGCTTACACCGCAGTAGAAATTCACGCCTTTGATGTTGTTCAACATCAGGTTTGACAAGAAATTATCGGACCCTAAGAACACAGGTCCTACTCTTACATAGGCCCCTATGTTTCCCTTGCGATAATCTTGGGTAAGTCCGAGCGGCGTAGCCACTTCCAACCATTTGGTTTCAATGCGAGGGGTTATAATGAGTGCTGAGCCCTGTCTAAATCCCATGGTTTGGGCTGACACCAAGGACTGCTGCCACA
>JBJTNN010000202.1:0-10984 GCA_046074125.1 Bacteroidota bacterium | reverse complement strand
AATTCTTTTGCTCGTTTAAATCGCATCATGGGCTGGGTGATGTTTGCCATCGCTTTGGTCGTGTACACACTCACATTGGAACAGAGCGTGAGTCTTTGGGACTGTGGTGAATTTGCCAGTGCTGCCTACAAGTTGCAAGTGGTTCACCCTCCAGGGGCGCCTTTGTTTTTGATGATTGGTCGATTGTTCTCTTTGATGGCGTCTTCGCCTGAGATGGTGGGCTTCTGGATCAACATGTTGAGTGCTGTAGCCAGTGCGGGTACGGTGATGTTCACCTTTTGGATCACCACTTATTTTGCGGATCGCATGGTGGATGAGACCAATGAAAACAAGACTTTGTTGGTGTTGGGTGCGGGCGCAGTAGCGGCGTTGACCAATACGTTCATCGACAGTTTCTGGTTTAGTGCCGTTGAGTCTGAAGTGTATGCGTTGAGTTCGTTCTTTACGGCGTTGTCGTTCTGGGCCGTCTTGCGTTGGTGGAAATCTGCCGATGATGTATCGGCCGATCGTTGGATGGTATTCATTGCCTTCATGATTGGTTTGGCGTTGGGAACGCACATGTTGAACTTGTTGGTTATTCCAACGGTTTGTTTGGCCTACTATTTCAGAAAATACCAAGTCACCCGCAATGGGGTCATCATGGCCTTGGGGGCTTCGGCGTTGGCGCTGGGTTTTGTAATGAAAATTGTTTACCCCGGTATTCCCTGGTTGTTGGCGACCATGGATCGCATTTTTGTGAATGATTTGGGTCAGGGCTTCTACTCAGGTACCTTGGCCGCGGTGGTATTGATCATCGGCGTGGCGGGTTACTTGCTTTACTACACCCACAAAACAGGTAAGCGCAATTGGAACGTGATTTTGATGGCTGCTTCCTTTGTGGTGTTGGGTTATTCATCCTACGCGATGGTGATCATTCGCTCTATGGCCAATCCAGCCATCGACATGAACAACCCAGAGGATCCCTACAAATTTTATGGTTATATCACCCGTGAGCAATATGGCGACCGTCCTTTGATGTATGGTCCCTATTTCAATGCACCGGAGAGTGGATACAAGGTGATCGGAAAGAAACGCTTTAAAGGAAAAGATCGCTATGAAGACGGTGGCGACAATTTCGACTACACCTACCCCGATGAGTACATGACTTTGTTCCCGCGGATGGGTAAGAGCAACAAGCCCAATGATGCGCGTGGATTCCGTGATTATGGTGGGATGACCGACGTTCAAAATCGCATCGATGAATTGCAGGGCTTGGGACAGCAGCGGGCGTTGACCGAGGAAGAGCAGCAGGAGTTGCAGTACCTGAATTACCAGAAGCCCACCTTTGGCAACAACTTGAGTTATTTCTTTGGCTATCAGTTGCGTTATATGTATTTGCGCTATTTCATGTGGAATTTTGTGGGTCGTTTCAACGATCAGCAAGCTGTGATGGGCAATACGCGCTTCGATGGCAACTGGTATAGCGGGATTCCGTTGGTGGACCGTTTCGTGGTAGGTCCGAATGAAGGCATGCCCGACTATTACAAAAATCAAAAAGCAAAGAATCCCTATTTCTTCTTCCCTTTGTTGTTGGGAATTTTGGGATTGTTGATGCACGTGAAGAAGCAGAAATACGATTTCTGGTTGGTGATGACATTGTTCTTGTTTACCGGTGTTTTGATCAACGTATACATGAACCAGCCGCCGTATGAGCCGCGCGAGCGGGATTACGCGTTGGTGGGTTCATTCCAAACCTTCTGTATTTGGGTGGGATTGGGTGTGTTGGCCTTGGCTGATATGCTGACCCGCCGGTTGGGTAAGAAGAGTGCGATTGTTGCTACGATGGCTTCAGTGTTGTTGGTGCCTGTGAACATGGGCTACCAGAACTGGGATGATCACGATCGCAGTGGTCGCAGCATCGGTATCGACATGGCCAAAAACTTCTTAGAGAGCTTGGAGCCCAACGCGGTATTGTTCTGTAATGGAGACAACGATACCTATCCTTTGTGGTATGCGCAGAACGTGGAAGGCATCCGTACGGATGTTCGCATCATTAACCAAAGTTTGTTGCCTACCGATTGGTACAGCAGCGTGTTGTTGGATAAAGTGTATGAATCTGAGCCGTTGCCTTTGAGTTTGACCAAAGAAGATCTGCAAACGGGCAGCTTTGAGGGTGGCATCGAAATTCAGTCTGAAGAGGGCAGTGTAACCCGCTTGGATGAGGCCATCAAGCAAGTGTTGGGAGAAAACAAAAAAGGGGTAGACCGCAACTATTTCCGTGCCCGCAAGGTATGGATTCCTGTGGATCGCAAGTCGGTCATTGCCTCAGGTTTGGTGGCTGCCAAGGACACAGCTGAGGTGGTGGATCGCATCGAGTACAACTTGGGTGGATCGTACATTTCAAAAGGCGACTTGGTGTTCATGGATTTGATCACCCAAAATGCGAAAACTGGCTGGAAGCGTCCGATCTACTTTACCAGTGTGAGTGGTTACGATTTCTTTGACGTGAACGACTACTTGCAGTTGGAGGGATTGGTATACAAGTTTGTGCCTATCAAAGGGGGTTCTAACAGCCGTCAGCCCCAGCGTGTTGCGGACTACAAGATGTATAGCAACTTGGTGAAGAGCTACAAGTACTATGGTATGAAGGAGAAGAAGAATTTCTTCCTCGACGATAAAGCCGCTTACGTACCGGGTGATTTGCAGCAGATGGCGATGTTGTTGGCCAAGACGTATTTGAATAAGATCAAGACATACGAACAATATCAGGCACAGGTGGCCAAGGTGGGTGTAGCGGGTGCGCCCGTACCCTCTGGGTTCCGCTCGGTGGAGGATTACTTGGCCCGCGAAAAAGATTCGTTGGGTGTGTATCGCAGTCGCGCCAAGGAGGTGTTGAACCATATTTTGACGGAAATTCCTGAGACGGTGATGCCTATGCGCAAAGAGTACAAGGTAGACTACGGAATTACGTTGTTGGAGTTGGGTGATGAGGAAAATGCGAAGAAGGTTTTGGATCGCGCGGTGAAAGATTGCGTGCAGTACGGAACTTACTTCGTGAAGTGGGAGGATCAGATGTTTGGTGCCCGCGAGGTGCAAATGAGCCAAGAAATTTTGAAGTCGATCATCGATGAGTGTGAGCGACTGGGCAAGAAGGATTGGGCCGCGGAGTACAGACAACAATCGAGTGGGGTTTAAAAAATAAAAAGAAAAGGTCCCGCCGCTAGGCGGGACACTTGTTTATATGGAATTTAGAAAGAAAGAAAAGGACGCTTTTGTGTACGGAATACATCCGGTGCTGGAGGCGTTGCAGTCGGGCAAAACGGTCGACAAAGTATGGTTGCAGGAAGGTGTGTTGCAAGGACAGTTGAAAGACTTGTTGCCCTTGTTACGCGCCAAGAATTTGATTTGGAAGCAAGTGCCCACCGCCAAGCTCAATGCGTTGGTGAAGGGAAACCACCAGGGGGTGGTGATATCGGTGAGTTCAGTGGATTTTGCCGACCTCGACACCGTGGTAGCCAATGCCTTTGAAGCGGGAGAAGATCCCTTTATTTTGGTGTTAGACGGGGTTACAGATGTGCGCAATTTCGGGGCGATTGCCAGAACGGCTGCATGCGCGGGGGTTCATGGGATTTTGGTTCCGGAAAAAGGTTCGGCTCCTTTGAGTGCCGACGCGGTGAGAACTTCGGCGGGTGCTTTGATGAAAATCCCTGTTTGCAGGACACAGTCGCTCTATGGTAGTATTAAGATGCTAAAAAACTCGGGATTGAAGATCGTGGGGGCCACCGAAAAGACGTCGGAAGCCTTGTTTGATGCCGATTTGAGCGGACCGATTGCCGTGGTGATGGGAGATGAAGAAACCGGTTTGAGCACCAACACGTGGAAGCTTTGTGATGCCCATGTGAAGATTCCTTTGTCGGCCCAAGGTGTGGGTTCATTGAACGTGTCTGTGGCCGCGGGGGTAATCACTTACGAAGTGGTTAGACAACGCACCAAATAATCTCGAAATCATCCTTGTAGGAGGGTCAAAAAGCATAATTTTGTACTGATGCGCAGCATTCAAATGGTTGACCTTCAAGGGCAATATGCCCGATTGGCGTCGGAAATCGATGCTGCCATTCAGCAGGTGTTGCAGCGCGCTGATTTCATTCAAGGTGGCGCTGTGCGGGCATTGGAGGCGGCGTTATCGGAGCGCTACGAAGTAAAGCATGTGATAGGATGCGCCAATGGAACCGATGCATTGCAGTTGGCGTTTATGGCCTTGGATTTGCCGGCAGGGTCAGAGGTGATCACGCCGGCGTTTTCCTATGCCGCGCTCACGGAAGTATTGTTGTTATTGGGACTCAAGCCCGTTTTTGTGGAGGTAGATCCCGATACCTTTTTGATGGATGTGTCTGCGGTGGAGGCGGCGATTACACCCAAAACAAAGGCCATCGCACCCGTGCATTTATACGGTCAGATGGTGTCCATGGAACCGCTGTTGGCGTTGGCCAACAAGCACAATTTATACGTGGTAGAGGATGCGGCGCAGGCCATCGGATCACAGTATTGTACCCCGGGAGCGCATGGGTTTGCCGGGACGATGGGACATATTGGTACCACGTCGTTTTTCCCCAGTAAGAATTTGGGGTGCTACGGCGATGGGGGTGCCCTGTTCACCAACGACGAGGCCTTGGCAACGCGGTTGCGCAGTTTGGCGAATCACGGTCAGACGGTTAAGTACCAGCACGATTTGGTGGGAATGAATTCGCGGTTAGACACGCTACAGGCGGCGGTGTTGCTGGCTAAATTGACACATCTGAGCGATTTTGAAAAAAGGCGACGGGCTGTAGCGCATCGCTACGATGAAGGACTGGCAGGATTGAGTGGCATCGAGGTGCCCAAAAGAACGGTGGACAGTTCCCATGTATTTCACCAATACACCCTGAAATGTGAGAACCTCGAGCAGCGTGATGCATTAAAAGCACATCTGTTCACGCAGGGAATTCCAACCATGATTTATTATCCGATACCATTACATTGGCAAACGGCCTATAAACAGGTTGTGAATCTGCCTGTTTCTGAAGACCTTTGCACCCGTGTATTGAGCTTGCCGATGTGTCCAGAGTTGGCCACCGAGCAGCAAGAATACATCATAAATAATATACGAAATTTTATCCAAAAATCCCAATAAAAACGAATGAAAGTAGCAGTTGTAGGTACCGGTTATGTAGGTTTGGTGAGCGGAACATGTTTTGCGGAAACGGGCAACGATGTCATTTGTGTTGATATTGATCAGCGCAAGGTGGACATGTTGACTGGCGGACAGATTACCATTTTCGAACCCGGTTTGGAGATACTTTTCAAGCGAAACTTGAAGGAAGGTCGTTTGTCGTTCACCACGCAACTCGAAGACGCGGTGAAGGAAGCGCAGGTGATCTTTTTGGCATTGCCAACCCCTCCTGGTGAGGGCGGCGCGGCTGATTTGAAATATGTATTGGGTGTGGCGGACCACTTGGGTAAAATCATGACCGATTACAAAGTGATTGTTGACAAAAGCACGGTACCGGTGGGAACGGCGGATAAAGTGGAAGCGGCCATTCGCGCCAATTACAGCGGTGAGTTTGACGTGGTGAGCAATCCCGAGTTTTTGCGTGAGGGTGTGGCGGTAGACGATTTCATGAAGCCAGACCGCGTGGTGATTGGCGCCAAAAGTCAGCGTGCCTTTGATGTGATGGATGAATTGTACGCTCCGTATGTACGTCAGGGCAACCCCGTGATGCATATGGATACGCGCAGTGCGGAATTGACCAAATACGCGGCCAACAGTTTCTTGGCAACCAAAATTTCTTTCATGAATGAGATTGCCCGTTTGTGCGAATTGTTGGGTGCGGATGTGGATATGGTGCGCAAGGGTGTGGGCAGCGATGACCGCATTGGAAAGCGTTTCTTGTTCCCAGGCATTGGTTACGGTGGCAGTTGCTTTCCCAAGGATGTACAGGCTTTGGTGCACAGTGCAGCAGAGGTGAACTACGACTTCAAAATTCTGAAGGCTGTAGAGGAAGTGAATTACGACCAGAAAAAGGCGTTGTTGCCGAAAATTGATAGCCATTACGGCAGCATTGCCGAGAAGACCGTGGCCCTATGGGGATTGGCGTTTAAACCCAATACCGATGACATCCGTGAGGCACCGGCCTTGGAGATGATTGATGCTTTGGTATCACGAGGAGCCAAGGTTCAGTGCTATGATCCCGAGGCGATGCCCAACGTTCAGCGCTTGATTGGAGACAAAGCCGTGTTCGCTGAGAAAATGTACAGCGCTTTGGAAGGGGCAGACTTTTTGGTGATCGCCACGGAATGGCCAGAATTTAGAACCCCTGATTTTGCGAAAATTGAGGCTTTGTTGAAAGAAAAGGTGATCTTCGACGGTAGAAACGTCTTTGAATTGGATACCGTTCGCAAGCACGGATTTAGTTATTATAGCATCGGACGTCAAGACATCAAATGAGCAGAGAACGCGTATTAATTACTGGCGCAGCCGGTTTTTTGGGAAGCCACTTGTGTGAGCGCTTTTTGAAGGAGGGTTACCATGTCATTGCCATGGATAATTTGATCACCGGTGATTTGAGAAACATCGAGCACTTGTTTCCTTTAGAGCAGTTCGAATTTCACAACCACGACGTGAGCAAGTTTGTGCATGTTGCGGGTGATTTGAAATATATTTTGCACTTTGCCTCACCGGCATCGCCCATTGATTACCTGAAAATCCCCATTCAAACATTGAAGGTGGGTTCATTGGGCACCCACAATTTGTTGGGTTTGGCGATGGCGAAAAAGGCGCGCATTTTGGTGGCGAGCACTTCAGAAGTGTACGGCGATCCAACGGTACATCCGCAAACGGAGGCGTACTGGGGAAATGTGAATCCGGTGGGTCCGCGGGGTGTCTACGATGAAGCCAAGCGCTTTCAGGAGGCGATTACCATGGCATATCATACGTTCCACGGTTTGGAAACCCGCATAGTGCGAATCTTCAATACGTACGGACCTAGAATGCGCCTAAACGATGGTCGCGTGTTGCCTGCTTTCATGGGACAAGCCCTCCGCGGTGAGGATTTGACCGTGTTTGGCGATGGCAGTCAGACCCGCAGCTTTTGTTACGTGGATGATTTGGTGGAAGGTATTTATCGGTTGTTGCTGAGCGATTGCGCTGATCCAGTGAATGTGGGCAATCCGCATGAGATTACGATCGGACAGTTTGCCGAGGAGATCATCAAACTGACAGGCACCGACCAAAAAGTGATTTACAAACCCTTGCCTACAGACGACCCAAAACAACGTCAGCCCGACATCACCAAAGCCAAAGCGGTGTTGGGTTGGGAGCCGAAGGTGGATCGTTCGGAGGGATTGAGAATCACGTGGGAATATTTCAAATCCTTGCCCAAGGATCGATTGTACGAAGAAGCCCATCACCGGGATTTCGTGAAAAACGCCTAATTTTTTAATCTGCCAATTGGTTGGCGAGCTGACCGCAGGCAGCATCGATGTCTTTACCCCGACTTCTGCGCACATGGACGATGAGTTTTTGTCGCTCCAAGGCCGCCGCAAAAGCGTCTAACCGACTTGTGGGCTGGTAATCGGCCAGTGATATGGGGTTGTACTCAATTAAATTGATTTTGGATGGAAATTTCCGGGCGAAGATGGCGAGTTCGCGCTCTTCTTCTTGACCGTCGTTCACACCGGCGATCACGGTATATTCCAGGGTTGGGCGGATGCCCGTTTTTTCATACCAATATCCCAGGGCTTCTGCGAGCATTTCGAGGGTATTGCTTTCGTTGATGGGCATGATGGCCGACCGTTTTTCATTGTTGGCGGCATGCAAACTCAGGGCGAGGTTGGTTTTGATGCCATCATCGGCCAGTTTTTGAATCATTTTGGCGATGCCTGCGGTAGATACCGTCAATCGCTGCGGGCTCATTCCCAGACCGTCTGGCGAGGTAATAATTTGGATGCTTTGCAACACGTTGGCGTAATTGAGCAGGGGTTCACCCATGCCCATGTACACGATGTTATCGAGTCGTTTGCCATGATGTTCAATCGCCAATTCATTGATGAGCCAAACTTGATCAAAAATTTCTGCAGCGGTTAAATTGCGCATGCGTTTGAGGTAACCGGTGGCGCAGAATTTACAATCGAGAGAGCAGCCCACTTGTGAGCTCACGCAGGCGGTGGTTCGGCTGCTTGTGGGGATGAGAACCCCTTCTACTTTGTTGCCATCGTGGAGTTCAAAAGCCACTTTGATGGTGCCATCTTTAGAGTGTTGGGCCGTATGAATTTTGGCCACATGAAAGGTGAATGCTTCGGCGAGTTTTTCACGCAGGGGTTTGGAGAGGTTTGTCATTTCCTCAAAGCTGCGCGCACCTTTTTGCCAAAGCCATTGGTGGATTTGCTTGGCCCTAAATCCTGGCTCTCCCATGGCTTTGAGCGCATCTGTGAGTTGGGAAACATCTAGGTCGCGAATATCCACGGATTTGGTCATGGCGAAGGTTATTTCTTGCGATAGAACAGGCTAATGGGCACCCCAGAAAGCGGGAATTTCTCGCGCATCTTGTTTTCTAAGAAGCGGGTATAGCTTTCGGCCACGTATTGTGGTAGGTTACAGAACAAGGCGAAGGCCACGCGTTTGCTGGGCAGCTGGGTAACGTATTTGATTTTCACGAATTTGCCCTTTTTGCTTGGCGGTGGGGTGGCTTCCATGATGGGCAGTAAATAATCGTTTAGGGCCCGGGTTGGAATTTTGAGACTGAGGTTTTCGTACACCTGTAGGATGGTTTCCATCCCTTGGAACACGCGTTGTTTTGTCAAGGCCGAAACATACATGATGGGCACATCCACGAAGGGGGCAATTTCTTTGCGTATGTTTTCGGTGTACTCCAAGTGGGTGTTGGATTCTTTTTCA
This sequence comes from Bacteroidota bacterium, assembly GCA_046074125.1. Classification (GTDB taxonomy): domain Bacteria; phylum Bacteroidota; class Bacteroidia; order NS11-12g; family UBA955; genus UBA955. Next base: position 2,073 of record JBJTNN010000202.1, on the reverse strand, counting down.
ACCAAATCCCATTTGTTTACCAAAATCACTACCCCTTTTCCTTGGCGATGCGCCATCCAGAACAAGTTCAAATCTTGGCTTTCCATGCCCAGGGTAGCGTCGAGCACCAGCACCACAACATCCGCATTCTCCAGTGCACGCAAACTGCGCATCACAGAATAGAATTCAATGTTCTCGTTTACTTTGCTTTTGCGTCGAATCCCAGCGGTATCAATTAACACGAATTCTTTGCCATAGGCTTTGTATTTGGTATCGATACTATCGCGGGTGGTGCCAGCGATGTTGGTTACGATGTTTCTGTCTTCCCCAATCAGGGCATTGATCAAACTGGATTTGCCTACGTTGGGTCTACCTACGATGGCGATGCGGGGCAAATCGGCGATGTGTTCTTCGTCGGGCGCTTCGTCTTTGAGGTATTCCACCACTTCATCGAGCAGGTCACCGGTTCCAGAGCCGTTGGCTGCGGATACTTCATGAAAATGGTCGAACCCAAGGCTATAGAACGACGCTGTTTCCATGCGCAAACGGTCGTTATCGACCTTGTTCACACACAAAACCACGGGCTTTTTGCTCTTGCGTAAAATGTGGGCGAAGTCTTCATCGAGGGGGTTGACATCGGTCTGTACATCCACCACAAAAATGAGCACGGCGGCTTCTTCGATGGCGATATGCACTTGGTCGCGTATGGCGGCTTCAAACGTATCCGAACTTTCGGGTACAAAACCTCCGGTATCGATGACGGTAAAGTCTATGCCATTCCAATCGGAAAAGCCATAATGCCTATCGCGGGTAACGCCACTGTAATCATCTACAATGGCTTTGAATTCGCCGGTTAATCGGTTAAAAAGGGTGCTTTTGCCAACGTTGGGTCTGCCTACAATGGCTACAATTCTACTCATGGACCCGCAAAGATACAACCACGCGCTGTGGATTGTATATTTGTGATATGCTTATTTCTATGATTGCCGCCGTGGGAGAGAACCTTGAATTGGGGGCTGGCAACGAATTGCTGTGGCATTTGCCGGATGATTTTGCCTGGTTTATCAAACAGACGCGGGGCAAACCGGTGATTATGGGACGCAAAACGATGGAGAGTTTGGGCAAACCGCTGAAGGGCAGAACCAACATCGTACTTACCTCTCGCGAGTTTGTGATGCCCGGGTTTCAGCGTGCCGAAAATTGGGAGCAGGCATTGGCGCAAGCCACGGAGGCCATCGAACAGAAACGAACTGCCCAGGCCAATTCGGGCGATGCAGAAGCCTTACCGGTGGCCGAAGAAATCATGATCATTGGAGGGGGCGAAATCTACAAACAAGCCCTCGGATTCTCGAATCGATTGTATATCACCCAAGTAAAAGCGTCGTTTGATGCTGCTGATACCCATTTCCCCCGATGGACCGCAGATCATTGGTCGGTGGATCACTGTGAATCGCACGGAATTGATGAAAAACACAAATACGCGTTTGATCTTTGCGTTTTGAACCGAAAATCTCCCCAAGGATAGGGTATCTTTGTATTGAAAATCATGAGAATTGCCGTTTATGCCAAATCTGTTCGCGACCCCAAGCACCAATCGGGTTTTGGAGAATTGCTGAAGGCGTTGGCCTCACGCGGACATGAAATTTGGTTGCCACCGTCGTTGGAGGACCACGTTCACATGAACATTGAAAGTGGGATGCAGGTAAGGGTTTTCGATCATTTTGTGCAAGGGGAAACCATGGCGGATGTGCTCATTTGCGTGGGTGGCGATGGTACCATTTTGGATACACTCAGCATTGTGCGCGATACAGGCGTCCCGATTTTGGCGTTGAATACCGGTCGGTTGGGATTCTTGGCCGATGTGCAGCTAGAGAACTTGCATACGGCGCTCGACGACATTGAAAAGGGCAATTACACCATTGAGCAGCGCAGTCTGTTGCAGTTGGATTCTTCGCATGAACTGTTCGACTACAACTTTGCACTCAATGATTTTGTGATTCACAAGAAGGAAACATCGAGCATGATTGTGGTTCACGCGTATTTGAACGGTGAATTTTTGAACAGTTATTGGAGCGATGGATTGATTATTTCTAC
>JBJTNN010000201.1:0-4403 GCA_046074125.1 Bacteroidota bacterium | reverse complement strand
GCCGCATTCGCGGCCGCCCTCCCTTTGTTGAAATACCTTTGCGCCTAGCGCAAAACCTTATTTTACTGAAATCAATTCCGTGTCGAAAATCAACGTTGCATTGGGAGGAATCACCCCGCCCGCACCGCGTTTTCCGTAGCCCAAGTTCGAAGGAATGATCAACTTGTATTTGGCGCCTTCACTCATTAACGCAATGCCTTCGTCCCAACCTGGGATAACTTGGCCAACGCCCAATTTGAACTCAATGGGCTGACCGCGTTTGAATGAATTGTCGAACTCCTGTCCGTTGTCCAACTTGCCCGCATAGTGCACGGCAACGGTTTTGCCAGCCACTGCTTGAGCGCCGGTTCCGGCTTGCTCTACCACATACCACAAACCCGATTTGGTTCTTTGCGCGGTTGGATAGTTGGTTTTAACCCATGTTTCAAATCCTGCAGACGCCGCTTTGATCGCTTCTTCGGCGCGCGCAGCAGCGCCGGCCTTCAACTTTTGGAAAGTAGCATCATCGGCAACATAGGCCTTCGCTTCTTTTCCTTTGCGGATGATCTTAACAGAAGTCAATATATCGTCTTGTTTGATGGCATTCACCACTTCCTGACCGGTAATCACTTTGCCAAAAACCGTGTGTGCACCATCCAACCAGGGGGTAGCAACGTGGGTGATAAAAAATTGTGAACCGTTGGTGCCGGGACCTGCATTGGCCATAGACAATACGCCTGGACCTACGTGCTTCAACGTAGAAACGAACTCGTCATCGAACTGATATCCAGGTCCGCCAGTTCCGTTCCCTGCGGGATCTCCCCCTTGGATCATGAAGTTGTCGATCACGCGGTGAAATTTCAACCCATCGTAAAATGGGGTTCCCAACGGTTTGGCACTGTTGGTGATTTTTCCTTCGGCCAATCCTACGAAGTTGCAGACGGTAAGGGGTGTTTCTTTGTAGTGTAATTGCAATAAAATGGTGCCTTTGCTGGTTTCCATTGCGGCATAAAGGCCGTCGGCCAAAGCCGGCTCGCCATCGAGTTCTAAATGCTGGTTATCCATGTTTGAGTTGTTTGTATGATTGGAGCCCGAAGCGAAGCTGAGGGCGCTCACTGCCATCGCAGCGAATGAAAGTACTGTATGTTTCATGTCGTTTGAATTATTTCTCGGGTTTTCTTTGGCAATTTCTGTACCACAATGTCGTAGCTATGTTGAATGAGTTCTGCAACAAACGATTGCGGCAAACCATCCAAGTGAATGTCGTTCCAATGGGTTTTGTTCATGTGAAAGGCTCCGGTAATTTGTGGATAGGATTCACGCAGTGTCAGGGCTCTTTCTGGGTCGCATTTTAAAGCGATGTGATCAAAGGCTTGGATATCGCCCAAGCAAAACATCTTTCCCGCGACTTTCCATACCAAGGTGGTTTCATCGAATGGGAACTCCGCTGTAACCAGGGGTTTTGACTCGCAGAATTCGCTGATCCAAGAAAATTGATCCATGATGTGGGAAAATCGGGGACTACAAATCTAACACAGGCCGTTAATTTTGAAAAAAATTAATTTCATGAAACGCCATTTCATCTTTAGTTTCCTTCTTGTGCTCGTTGGAATGTCCATGGCCCAAACCCAGCAAAACGGATCGACGTCCCCAAACGGTGCGAGTCGCGAGGAATTGGCGCAAGATCTCGCCCGGGCAAATTCCATGTCAGCGGCATCAAAGGTTGGCAAGGCCAAGCCGGTAAAAAAGGACTTTATTTCTGAGCCCGTGCGCAAAATTTTGGCCTCGGCATTGGAGATGCGAAACGGCATTGCCTACGCACCAGTGAAGCAAGGAAAAGAAATTGTGGGAATGGCTCCTTTTACCGGAATTGCTTTGGTGATGTGGCCCAACAACCGCGTGTACACCGAACAAGGATATGTCAATGGCTTGAAGCAAGGGAAATACCAAGAAAATACCGAAAAGGGCATCTTTGTGGCCAGCGAAACATGGGCCAATGGAAAGAAAAACGGGCCTTTTCAATATGCCGATGAAAAAACAGGCATTGTTGTGGCTTCGGGAGAATTTCTCGACGATAGTTTGCACAATGTTGTCAAAGGCTTCTATTTGAATGGCGTTACCCAATACAGCAAGCACTACAATCGGGGGGTGAGAAATGGCGAGTCTATCAGCTATTACGACAATGGTAAAACGGAGCAAATCGCCACGTTTGTGAATGATGTGCCTCATGGGCCTGTGATCGCGTTTTATCCAGATTCTGTGCTTCGATACATCAAAGAATACAAAATGGGTGTGCCCAACGGTCGTTTTTACCTGTTCCATCGCAATGGATGTGCGGCCGGCGAAGATTACTACAAGAACGGGGAGCACGACAGTATATCCCGCGTTTGGGATGCCGTGAGCTGTAATTTGATCGCCGAGTCTTTTTGGAGTAATGGCAAAAAACATGGGGCGTTTATACAGTACAATGCCTTTGGCGATACACTGCGAATTGAAAATTATTACAATGGATTGCTCGAAGGTCGTTTTATAGAGGTGAGAGAGGTGCCCAACGAGGCAACCAAGCGCATCGAACTGAAAATCGAATCAGAAGGGGTGTACCGCGATGGGTTGAAATACGGTCCTTGGAAACACGGCATGGTGAGTCATTATCAGCAGCGCGAAGGCACCTATGACGATGACGGTGAAATGGTGGGCGACTGGCTGTTTTACGACAATCAAGGATTGCCACTGTTGAAGCAAACCTATGACATCGAAGGGAATTTGGTGAAAGAGAAGTACATCAAGGTTAAAAAGAAATAAAGCGTGTCTGTGATGATTGAGCCATTTGTGCTGGGATTAACCGGGTTGTCGGGTGCGGGCAAAACCTATTATGTTGAGGCGTTGAAAAAGGCGCTGGGCGACAAAGTAACGGTGGTGGGGTTTGACGATTACTACAAGCCCTTGGAAATGCAACACATTGATGCCCATGGCGAGGCCAACTATGATCTGCCATCGGCCTTGTTTTCTGAGCGTTTCCACGAAGATTTGTTGAATTTGATTGCCTACAAACCTGTGGTGATTAAAAAATACCAATTCGAGAATTACGATGCCCCGGAGCAGACAGAAATTGTGAATCCCGCCCCAATTTTGTTGGTAGAGGGGTTGTTTGTGATGGATTATTCCGCCGTGGATTCGCTATTGAATTACCGAATTTTTGTGGATTGTGACTTAGACTTGTGTTTTAACCGACGGATAGAGCGAGATATCCGTGAAAGGGGCATCCCGATGAAGCGCAGTTTGCACCAATGGGAGCATCATGTGATGCCCGCCTACAACAATCATATTTTGCCGCACCGCAATCGCTGTGATTTGGTGATTCAAAACAATGGTCCCGCCGATGAAAATGTGGCCACCATCGTTGAACACATTCGCACACACGCCCATCCATCGGTGTTGGCAGCGCTCTAATTGAGTGAGTCGATTTCGATGATTTCTGAGCCCCTGAGTTGGGTGTCGTAAAGTGCATAGGTGGCAGGACCCATGATTCCACCAACCTCGCCGGGGTTGAGGAGCAGGGCATTGCCGAATTTTTGTCGGTGTACTTTGTGTGAATGTCCAAAGCAGACCACATCAAACCAGCCGGTTTTTACCATGGCTTTTGCGTAGAAATGGTAGTGGGTGGCCCCGAAGCGGATGCCATCGATTTCGAGTAAACAGTCTTCGTCGCCGATATATTCGCCATACAATTTGATGTTGGGAAATTGAGCGGCAATTTGGGTGAGTTTGAAACGGTCGCCATCGTTGTTGCCCCAAACGGCGTGAATGGTTAATCCGGTGGCGCCAAGTTGCTTCATCACGAACGGTGCGCAAAAATCTCCACAGCAAATGACGGTTTGGATGCCGCGGGCTTTGATTTGGTCGGTTACTTTTTGCAGATTTTTGAGATTGTCGTGAATGTCAGACAGAATGGCAATTTCCATGGATTTGTGTGTTAAAATTTGGGTCGAAGTTACTGAAAGGGTGTTAACTTTGTGATAGAATTATGGCAATTATCATCACAGAAGAGTGCATTAACTGCGGGGCTTGCGAGCCTGAATGTCCGAACAACGCCATTTACGAAGCGGGCGTGGAGTGGGCCATAGCGGATGGTACCGAAGTTACTGGGGAGTTTTTATTGGCCAGCGGAGCGCTGGTTGATGTAAATACGAAGTTTGCGCCTGTAAGTCAAGAGGTATATTTTATCGTGCCCGACAAATGCACGGAGTGCACAGGGTTTCACGAGGAGCCTCAATGCGCGGCGGTTTGTCCGGTAGATTGTTGCGTTCCAGACCCCGATCACGTAGAGAGTGAGGCGGTTTTATTGGATCGCAAAGAGCGATTGCATTTGTAACGATGAATCAACGAATCTGTCTTCAGTCTTGGGCGCCTCTTAGGTCGATCAG
>JBJTNN010000200.1:0-2979 GCA_046074125.1 Bacteroidota bacterium | reverse complement strand
CGTTAATCCTATGCTTACAGACATTGAAATTGCACAGCAGGCGAATTTGAAGCGCATCGAGGCGATTGCCACTGAGAACAACATCGACACTGAAAACATCGAACAATATGGCAAGTACAAAGCCAAAGTAGATTTCACTCCGGATGCCCATCGCATCGGACAAGGAAAGCTCATTTTGGTAACCGCCACAACCCCAAACAAAAGCGGCAGTGGGAAAACCACCACCTCCGTGGCCCTGGCGCAAGGATTGAACCATATCGGCAAAAAAGCCATTGTGGCCCTTCGCGAACCTTCGCTCGGACCTTGTTTCGGGATGAAAGGTGGCGCTGCCGGTGGTGGATACTCACAAGTATTGCCCATGGAGGACATCAACCTTCACTTCACCGGTGATTTTCACGCAATTACTTCAGCAAACAATACCATTGCGGCACTGCTCGATAACTACCATTACAACAACCAAGGCACGCCCAACGGTTTGAAAAGAATTTTGTGGCGCAGGGTGCTGGATGTAAACGACCGCAGCTTGCGTTTGATCAATTCGGGCATGGGTGGAACGGCCAATGGCATTCCCACTGAAACTGGATTTGATATCACTCCGGCCTCTGAAATCATGGCCATTTTGTGTTTGAGCACCAGCCTGGAAGATTTGCGCAATCGCATCGATGCCATCTTGTTGGGGTATCGCTACGATGGAAGTCCATTTACCATGAAAGACCTCGGTGCCACCGGCGCCATTCTCATTCTGTTGAAAGACGCCATCAAGCCAAACTTGGTCCAAACCCTGGAAGGTGGAGCCGCTTTTGTGCATGGAGGACCATTTGCCAATATCGCTCACGGTTGCAACAGCATCATGGCCACTTGGGCCGCCTTGCAACATGGCGAATATGCCGTAACGGAAGCGGGATTTGGTTCAGATTTGGGTGCCGAAAAATTCTTAAATATCAAGTGCAGAGCCGCTGGCATCACGCCCGCCGCCACGGTCTTGGTGACCACTACCCAGAGTTTGAAACTTCACGGTGGCTGCCCCGAAAAAGAAATCAAACTCCCCAACAAAGAAGCCTTGAGCAAAGGGTTGTTGAACTTGGAGCGACATGTAAACAACCTACAGCAATTCGGTCAGACCGTTGTAGTAGCCCTCAACCGCTTCCATTTCGATACCGAAGATGAACTCCAAATGATCAGTGGCTGGTGTGCTGAGCGCAATGCCCACTACGCTGAAAACCAAGGATTTGCCAAAGGTGGAGAAGGCGCTGCTGACTTGGCCCGCAAAGTGGTAGAGATCGTAGAAAAATACCCAAGCAAACCCATCAACCACACCTATGAACTCACAGATTCTGTGGCCGATAAACTCAACAAAATCGTTCAAAAAGTATACGGTGGTAACGGCGTAATCCTGGCCGATAGTGCCAAGAAAAGCTTGAAGGAAATCGACGCTTTGGGTGCCAATCATTGGCCCGTTTGTATCGCCAAAACCCAGTTTTCCTTTACCGACAATGCCAAACAGGTGGGCAGTGCTACCAATTTCAACATCACCATTCAGAAGTTAATTGTAAACGCCGGAGCCCGGTTTGTGGTGGCTGTAGCAGGTGATATCATGCGGATGCCAGGATTGCCCAAAGAACCTGCAGCCATGGGAATGGATGTAAAAGATGGCATCATCACTGGTTTGAGTTAAACCGTGCGAACGTGGGTGAATTTTCACCACGCCGCGAAAAATTTTATGACGAGAAAAAAGAGGGGGACGCTGCGCGGCCCCCTCTTATTGTTTATAGGTGAATCCGTGACTAACCAACGAAATACCGGCCGCGAATCCAAAACGCGACTTTCACCAGCATAATTAGGGCAGGTACTTCGATCAGTGGACCTATTACGCCCACAAACGCTTGTGGACTGTTGAGCCCAAAAACCCCAATCGCAACCGCAATCGCCAACTCAAAATTGTTTCCCGCTGCCGTAAAAGCTATGGCCGTAGATTTGTCGTAACTTCCGCCCATCCGCTTGCTTAACACATAGCCCAACAAAAACATCACCCCAAAATAAATCATCATGGGCAAAGCTATCTGAGCCACATCAACCGGCAATTGCACCACCTCGTCGCCCTTCAAAGCAAACATCAATACAATCGTGCCCAGTAAAGCCACCAATGTCAGTTTCGAAATCCTCGGAATAAACCACCCGTTGTACCAATCCTCCCCTTTTAATTTTACTCCGATAGGCCTTGAAATCGCTCCGGCCAAAAAAGGAATCCCCAAGTAAATGAAAACACTCTGGGCAATTTCACCCATGCTGATGTCGACAATGGCGCCGGCATACCCAAAATAGGTTGGCAAAACCGTGATAAACAACCATGCATAAAAACTATAGGCAAACACCTGAAATAGGGAATTCATGGCCACCAAACCCGCGCCGTACTCTTTGCTACCCTCCGCCAAATCGTTCCAAACCAAGACCATCGCAATGCATCGGGCAAGTCCTATCAAAATCAACCCCACCATATAATCAGGCTGGTTCGGCAGAAACATCAAAGCCAACACAAACATCAACACCGGACCAATAATCCAGTTGAGCACCAAACTCACGCCCAAGGTTTTGGTATCCCGAAATACCGCCGGCATCAAGCGATAATTCACCTTCGCCAATGGCGGATACATCATTAAAATTAACCCTATCGCCAAAGGAATGTTGGTGGTGCCAACACTCATCGACTCAATGGCGCGAGCCACACTGGGTTGAAAATAGCCCAACGAAACCCCCAATGACATGGCCAAAAAAATCCACAACGTAAGGTATCGGTCTAAGAATGACAGACTTTTCATGAAATGAAAAGGGGTTTACAACTGCTTTTGGACGGCCTTCATCACCCACAACATTTCAGTGGCAATTTGAAAGCAACGCGCATCGTAAGTGGCGGCCTCCTCTGCTGTTCCGTCTGATACCTTGGGATCAACATAGGGAATGGCCACACGAAAATTGGCTCCG
>JBJTNN010000199.1:0-30432 GCA_046074125.1 Bacteroidota bacterium | reverse complement strand
ATTTGAACCCGGCTGGGCCAAATCCTACGGCGAAATGATCAACTTGCTTGTCCGCGACGCCGCCACCACCAACAGAAAAGACACCCTTTTCCCCTATTTGCGCAATTTCAACCCCTACACCGGCCATTGCTGGGCCAACGGCTTTGCCAGTTTTCCCCAAGGGAACGACCAAGAATCCACATCCGAGAGCATGCAATTCAACTCATCGCTCATTCACTGGGGCGAGATTACCCAAAACAAATCCATCCGCGATTTGGGCATCTACTTGTATTGCACCGAACAATCGGCCATCGAAGAGTATTGGCTTGACATCAAGCAGCGCAATTTCGCCAAAACACAGCAATACGCGCTTGTTTCACGGGTATGGGGCAACTCATACGACAATGGCACTTTTTGGACCAGCGACATCGCCGCTTCCTATGGTATCGAACTGTATCCCATTCATGGCGGATCCTTTTATTTGGCGCACGACACGGCCTATGCCACACGCCTTTGGAAGGAGATGGCGAAAAACACAGGCATTTTAACCAACCAAGCCAACGACAACCTGTGGCACGATGTGTATTGGGAGTTTTTGGCCTTTACAAACTCAGCGAAAGCCATCGAACTTTACAACAGCAACCCCAATCGCAACCTCAAATTTGGCATTTCGGACGCTCAAACCTACCATTGGCTGCACTCACTCAACGCACTTGGCAGATTGAACCCTGGCATCACCGCCAATCATCCACTGGCCGTGGCATTTACCAAGGGGAACAAAACGATTTATGTTGCCAAGAATTATGGTAAAGACACACTTAAAATCACCTACTCAGACGGCTATGTTTTTGTGGTGGCTCCGCACAAACTTCAAACCAGTATCGACAACAACCTTACCGCACACATCGGCAGCGATTTCGCTCAGCTCTACAAGGGCACTGCGGCGGATATCTATTTCGATAGTTTGAGCATTCAACCCGATTCCGTTCACTGGATGATGGGATCAAAGCGCATCAAAACTGCGATGCAACAACCCTGGAATTTACGTACTGACGGACTCAATGCGGGCAACTACACCCTTTACGCCAAACTTTTTAAAGGCGATATCAGGGCTAACAGCAACCTACTTACGCTGATTGTGGGTGAGCAAATCCCCTACAACAAAGCCGCAGCTTCAGTCCCTGGAACCATTCAGAGTGGACTTTTCGATCAGTTCGAGGGCGGCGCAGGACAAGGCATTTCCTACATCGATTTCAGTCCCACCAACTTGGGAAATTTCAGAACCAACGAATCGGCGGATGTGAGCAACGACGCCCAGGAAGGGGCCATTTTAACGTGGATCGATGCCGGCGAATGGACAGAATACACGGTAAATGTGCAGGACGATGGTCTGTATCAGTGCGCAGTGCGTTACGCCAATGGCAGCGCCGGTGCGGCGGGCAAACTAACGATTTGGCTCGACAACAAGCAAATTGGCACTTATGTTGGCTTTCCAACAACAGGAAAATGGGAAACATTTGGCAGTGTAAGCCTAACCAATTTACCCTTGCAACAAGGAAGAAGAATCCTAAAACTCCAATTCGAAGAGGGAGGCATGAATGTTGGAAAAATCACTTTCACAAGAACAGGTGCACTGCCCAAATCTTTGCCTGTAGCAAACGCCGGTGGAAACGTTTCTTGTCCAACCACCTCAGACAGCGCAACCAGCGATGGAAGCAAGAGCAAAGCCGGTTCTTTGGGCTACCTAAACTATCAGTGGTCACAAATTTATGGTCCGTCTCGCATCACCCTATTGCAACCCAATGCGTCCAAAACAACCCTTAAAAACCTCTTAAAAGGCGTTTACAAAGTGCGATTGACTGTGAGCGACAGCGTGAATAGCGACTACAACGACATCTTTATTTTTGTCCAAGACGGAGGCAATGTGGCCCCAGAAGTTAGCTTGAACAACCCCACCCAAGGCGCTACTTTTATCGAAAACCAACAAATCACCCTACAAGCTTCAGCGGAAGACCTAGACGGAAGCATCCAACAGGTAACTTTCTACCTCAATGGAGACTCCGTTTTTACGGATTTCACCGCACCTTACGAGTATAAATTCACCGCAGCTTTGGGCAATTACACCGCTTTTGCCAAGGCGGTTGACAACACAGGGAATGCCAATCAAAGCGCCACAATCTCATTCTCGGCGCTATCCATCACCGGAAACTGGGTCATTGAACCTGTGGCTAAATCGCTTGCCGTGGGACCTACCCCCGCCAATTTAACTTGGTGGAGCAACAGCAGTGCCGACGTGGTGACAAGGGCTTGTCTATTCGACGATATTTACCAAATCAACAAAGATGGCAGTTTCAAGAACCTACTAGGCAGCAACACTTGGCTTGAAGGATGGCAAAATGCCGGCAAGGAAGGTTGCGGAAACCCTGTTGCGCCCCACGATGGATCTCAAACAGGTAACTGGCTCATCGATAGCAGCAACGGCCAATTGGTCATCAACGGACAAGGTTTGTTTTTGGGATTACCCAAGGCAACGAATGCAGGAGAATTGAGCAGTAGTTCGGTTGTTCCCAACAGCCGGAGTTATCAAATTGGACTCACTGCCACAAGGCTCACCGCGTTGATCAATTACGGCAATGGATTTTGGCAATTCCAAATGGTGAGATCAAACATCAGCCAAGCAGCTTCAACAGCGAGTGATGTTAGATGGCGAATCTTCCCCAACCCCGCTACCCACGAACTCAATATTGACATTCCAGCGAAGGAATTGGATTACAGAATTTTTGATATCTCTGGCCACCTCATGTTATCAGGCACTGAGAAAAACATCGATATTCAACCCCTGGCAAGCGGAATTTATCAGATTGAAATAAACGCTGGAGGACAATTGCGCAGTCTGCGTTTTGTAAAAACCACACGTTAAGCAGCGCAAGTTCGCGAGTGGGGAAATAATTGGCCGCCCAGCCAGCCACCCCTATCACAGAGGCAGCAAATCGGCTTAGGCCTTTTTTACGAATTCGCTTTTAAGCGCCATCGCACCGAAACCGGCAATTTTGCAGTCGATGTTGTGATCGCCTTCCACCAATCGTATGTTGGTCACTTTCGTACCTACTTTGATGGATTTAGAAAACCCTTTTACAGGCAAATCTTTGATTACCGTTACTGAATCACCATCTTGTAGCAAGTTGCCGTTTGCATCACGAACCACTAGTCCTGATTCTGATTCTGATTGTTCAGACAAACTCCACTCGTGAGCACATTCAGGACAAATCCACAAATCACCGGAGGGATAAGGGTATTCAGAGTTACATTGGGGGCAGTGTGGATCTTGTGACATATGGATAAAATCAATACAAAGGTAGAGATAATGTATTCGGCTTCCAATCAGAATGACATCAATCATGAAACGGATTGAGCAACATCATTTCACAAGCTTGCGTCAACAGAGATTTTTGTATCGTTATGGAAACCAAAGTAGCCCAAAAATACCTGCACGAATTACACGCAGAACACACCCAATTCTTGTCAGAAATCGCCTTGGCAAAAGACGAAATCAAAACCTACCAAAACCGCCTTTCAGAGGTCGTTTCGGCAAACACGGCCATTGAGACATTGGCCCAAGTAGAGCATTTCCAAAATCAATTCATCCGACACAAAGAGGTGATCGATGAACTAAAATCTCAAATTAACCACTGCGAAAAAGACATCGCCGAATTGGCCCAAGCCAATAACGTAGCCACAGACCATCGAAAAGCCGACGACCACATTGAACTTCGCGAGAGCATGGAGCAGTTCAAAAAGATCTTTGGCGAATTGCGCATGGAATACCTAAAATTCTTGGCGAAGACATTTTAAGGTGGCAGTTGTGTATCTTTGATACGCTATGCTATTCAATTACATCTTATTGGGATTTGCCATTTTGGTACTCCTGTCGTCTATCATGACCGTTCAACAGGGGAATGTGGCCATTCTAACCATGTTCGGCAAATACCGCAGAATACTCTACCCTGGCCTCAACTTCCGAATCCCCATGCTTGAAGTGGTCTACCGCAAGGTTTCCATCCAAAATCGCAGCATAGAACTCGACTTCCAAGCCATCACCCAAGACCAAGCCAATGTCTATTTCAAGGCGATGTTGCTGTATTCCGTGTTCGACAACCGTGAAGAGACACTTAAAAATGTGGCTTTTAAATTTGTGAATGATCGCGACTTCATGACCGCGCTTATCCGCACCATCGAAGGATCTATCCGCGGATTTGTGGCCACCAAACGTCAGGCCGAAATCTTGGCCCTTCGCAAAGAAATCGTAGAATCGGTAAAGGAAGGCATCGACTCGGTACTCGAATCTTGGGGATACCATTTGATTGATTTACAACTGAACGACATCACTTTCGACGATGTCATCACCAAAAGCATGGCCCAGGTTGTGGCTTCATCAAACTTGAAAGCGGCAGCAGAAAATGAAGGACAAGCGTTATTGATCACCAAAACCAAAGCGGCAGAAGCGGAGGGTAACGCCATCAAAATTTCCGCAGAAGCCGAAAAAATCGCAGCCCAACTTCGCGGTGAAGGTATCGCCCTGTTCCGCAAAGAAGTGGCCAAGGGGATGTCCGATGCGGCCATCGAGATGAAGGAAGCAGACCTTGACTCCTCGTTTTTGTTGTTTAGCATGTGGACAGAAGCGATCAAAAATTTCGCTTCAGACGGCAAAGGAAACGTCATTTTCCTCGACGGATCCACCGATGGCATGAATAAAACACTCAAGGAAATGATGGCCATGAACCAAATTCAAGGAAACACAGCCACCACCGCCAAGAGCACCAAGAAACCCACTACCTAACCTCGCGGTTTTTCGTATTCGTAGGGCACCACACACTCGCCCATGATGCGGATATCTTGGACGGTTTCCACCGGCGTAACCACCGCAGGTTTGCCCTTTTTGGGAAGCGCCACTTTCCCCTTAATGTATTTGGGAGTCTGCGGCCTCGGTTCCTCTTCGATATCAACAACCGTATCACCCATCAGCTCGATTTGCTTTGGTTCAACTTCTTGCTTAGGTGCTTCCGACTTTTCCGAACTCGGCGATGTCTGCTTCAGCGAATCCCTAAAACTAGTATCTACCAGTATCTTGCCGTTTACATCGGAATGAGAATCTCCACAAGCAGTGAGTCCTACCCCCAACACCAACACCAACAAATAGGCAAAATGCAACAGTTGCTTACTTGGCCGAACCGGATAATCGGCACCCCCCAAGCTATTTGCGCTTCCCAACAGGGGTTGAGCCATATTTTCTGTGCTGGGCGATAATTGTTCCGATCTAAATCTACCACAAACTTTTTCGGTTCTGGGTTGAGAAAAGTAATACAAAATCTCCGCATCACTCATTTTGCTAAAATCAACCACTGTTTTTTCACAGGCCTGACAGAATCTACCCTGGGATTCTGGCGTCATTTTTTGCCAATCTTCATGGCAAGGATTTTCGATGGAAATGCGCATTTTTTTCATGGTATTTTTCGAATTTTTCGGGCCTTAATACGCCAACCCTCAAAAAGGTAAACAACGAATGAGATAAAAATGACAAAAAGTTCGACAGCCGCAAAAACCGCACAGCCGCAGGCGTGTTACCTTTGCATCATGTCAACCCAAGCAGCGACAAACCCGCATTTGGCTTCATTACAAGCCGACATTCAATCATTGAGAACCCAATTGGCCGATCATCCTCTGTACGGAAAAATCAACAGCCAACAGAAGTTACAATTGTTCATGGAACATCACGTGTACGCCGTTTGGGATTTCATGTCGCTCCTCAAATACCTCCAACACCACCTCACCTGCACCCAAGCCCCTTGGGTACCCAAAAGCACGGCAGAATTGCGATTCTTCATCAATGAAATCGTATTGGGCGAAGAGAGCGATGAGGATCCAACGGGCGGACATATCAGTCACTTTGAATTGTACAAACGGGCGATGCAAGAAGCCGGTGCCTCGTTCAGCAGTATCGACCAAGTTGTAATGTCTCTGCAAAATGGACAAACCGTTTCACAAGCGCTCACGCAGGCGCAAGCGCCTGCTTCCGCCTCGGCCTTCGTGGCAAGCACCTTTGAAATAATTAGTCGCGATCGCTTGCACGAAGTCGCCGCGGCATTCGCCTTCGGCCGCGAAGACCTTATCCCCGACATGTTTCTTGCCATGGTCAAAGAACTCAACGCCAATGACCAACAGTTCAATACCTTCATCTACTACTTAGAAAGACATATCGAACTCGATGGCGACCACCATGCCGGACTATCGGCCTTGTTGCTGAGCCACGTATGTGGCGATGACGCACAGAAATGGGCCCAAGCGTCCGCAACCGCCCAAGAAGCCCTGCGTGCGCGCATCGCCTTATGGGATGGTATCGCAGCTCAATTGTAATCGCAGCTCAATTGTAATCGCTCCACCAATAACGGAGGAACCAGCGTATTTTTGACCCATGTCATGGGCCAAACGCACTTTCTTCTTCGGAATTGCTGTCAAAACAGCCCTAATTCCCCTGTTGCTTGGCGCAACAAGAGGCATCGCCCAAAACTCGAGCGATTCCAACATTAACGTCGCCGCCATACCGCATCTTACCCCACACACCTACTACGCACAGCAATGGCAAAACAGCGTCCGTAGGCTAACCCATGACTCTGCCGATTACATCGGACTCCCCTTCCCCTATTCCACACCCACCCTGGCAGGGAACACCCTGTTTCAAGAATTTTATTATTGGGACACCTATTTCATCAACCGGGGCCTGATCGCCTATGGCACCCACCCCCAACGCCGCGGTGAGTCCACCCCCGATGAACGTGCCGCCCTACAACAAGCCCTTCACAACGTAAACAACCTCCTTTTTCTCGTCGAAAAACTGGGCTTTATCCCCAATGCAAACCGCCATTCCATGACAAACCGCAGCCAGCCACCGTTGCTAGGCGCCATGATTGCCGATATTTTTCAAGCCACCCGCGACACCGCCTGGCTTCGCCAGGCGCTCCCAATCCTGGAGAAAGAACACGATTGGTGGATGCGTGAACGTTCGCTCGGACTCACCCGCAAAGAACAAAAAATCGCACCCCACGCCACCGCGTATAACCACTATGGACACAACGCGTCCAACGCCTTTCTCGTTCGGTTTGGTCGTTTCCTCTCTGGCCGATTGGGCGAAAACTTTGACTCCCTGTTGCAAAAAAACAACCAAGACAGCCTCCAATTGCCCAACCAACAAAAACAAGGCAAAGGCATCATCCTACTCGGCCACATGCTCGCAGAAGCCGAAAGTGGTTGGGATTTTACCCCGAGATTCAACGCCCAGTGCCAAAACATCGCACCGCTCGACCTCAATTGCCTGCTCTATATCACCGAAAAAACCCTGTACCAGGGGTATAAAACCCTCAACAGCCGCGAAAAATCTGAGCATTGGAAACGAATCGCACAGCATCGCAAAGAATTGATTAACAAACTGTTCTACGACAAACATACCGGATGGTATTGGGATTACAACATTGCCCAGCAGCAAATTCATCGCATCCACAGCGCAGCCCAGTTCATGCCCTACTTCGCCAACGTTGCACCACACGATGCCAAACACAAAAAAGCCCTTCAATCGCTCAGCGAATTGTTCATTGGCCGATATGGCGTTCACCCCTGCCTACCCATTTTGCGCGATTCTGCAACCGCACTAAAAAATCGGGTTACTTGGCCCACTCAATGGAATAGCCCCAATGCCTGGCCGCCCCTCACCCATTTTGTGGCAGAGGCACTTTCCCTTTATTCCAGCGGTTTAACCGCCACAAAAACCTGCCGAAACCTCCAAGAAAAACGCTTTCAACTGATTCAAGGCTACCTACAATCCGTAGAAACCCAATGGATACTCACCGGCAAATTCTGGGAAAAATACAACCTGCATTTCGGCACATTGAACGTCACCAACGAGTATGCCATGCCCGATTTCTTTGGATGGACGGCCGGGATTTACATGGACTATCGGCTAGAATTTGTCGGACCTTAATCCCAAACCCTTATTTTCGCAACATGATTCATGGTAAAAAAGTGGTGGTGGTTTTGCCGGCGTACAATGCCGCACTCACCTTGGAACAGACCTACCGTGAAATTCCGTTCGATTTGGTCGATGATGTGGTTCTGGTCGATGATGCTGGGGGCGATGACACCCTCGAAGTAGGGGCCAAGCTGGGCATCAAACACCTGATCAAACATGAAAAAAATTTGGGCTATGGGGGCAACCAAAAAACATGTTACCGCGCAGCCTTGGATTTGGGGGCCGACATCGTAATCATGCTTCACCCCGATTACCAATACACCCCAAAACTCATTCCGGCCATGGCCCACCTGGTGGCCACTGATATCTACCCCGTAGTTTTGGGATCTCGCATCTTGGGCAAAGGGGCGCTGGAAGGAGGCATGCCATTGGTAAAATACATCGCCAACCGCATCCTTACCCTGGCT
This sequence comes from Bacteroidota bacterium, assembly GCA_046074125.1. Classification (GTDB taxonomy): domain Bacteria; phylum Bacteroidota; class Bacteroidia; order NS11-12g; family UBA955; genus UBA955. Next base: position 21,969 of record JBJTNN010000199.1, on the reverse strand, counting down.
CAAAACATCCTTGTCAACCAAAAACTGTCCGAATACCACACCGGTTATCGAGCCTTTTCCCGCGAAGTTTTAGAATCGATCCGATGGGATTTGAACTCAGACAATTTCTTGTTCGACAATCAAATCATGGCTCAATGTGTGAGTCGGGGATACAAAATTGGCGAGGTTAGCTGTCCAACCAAGTACTTCCCTGAGGCCAGTTCTATCAACCTGAGCAACAGTGCGGTTTACGGCTTGGGCTGCTTGGCGGTTTCTTTGCGATACCGTTTCCACAAATGGAAATTGTGGCGCTACCCGCTGCTGGGATAACACCACAAAATCCCAATTCATTATTCTTCTGCCGATTGCTTGGCATCCCACATCATCCAAAGCGAGTAAGCGCCTTTGGTCACTACAGGCTGGGTGGGAGGATTCGATAGTACCACAGATTGTTCATGCTGACCGATGACCACAATTGGGGTTAACAAAAAGGTGGTAGAGGCTTTGTCGCCCAACTGGGTAAAACAAAAATATTTTCCGTCGCGCTGAAACACGGCCGATTCCGGCAACACAAATGCGCCGTTCGATTCCACTGCGATCTTGCCTTTGATTGCTTGTCCTACGCGAAACACCGACTTCCCGGCATTTTTATCTGCAGGCACGCAATAAATCTTCCAGGTTCGATCGCTTTGAATACTGGGGGATACGGCCGCTACGCGGCCTTTCAATGCACTGGAGGTCCCGCCTTCGGCGGGACTCAACTCTACCGACATCCCCACTTTCACCAACGCCGTTTGTCCCTCATACCCCGAAAGCACCCACTGCGCGCCCGCATCGCTCACCACATCCATCAAATTGGCATTGTCCGCTACCGTCATCCCCTCATGAACCTGAACAGATTCTACCACCCCACTCACCGATGATTTCACCGCAATCCAACGCTGAATACCCTGCTTCAACTGCTCCCTTCCGATGCCCACCGCCGCCAATCGCTGCAACAAAGCCGACTGCTTGGCCTGGTTCACCTTGAGCGCGGCCGACGCCTGCTGATAATTTTTCAAACTACTGGCCTTCGCTTGGTATAATTCCTTTTGCCTATCAGCCTCCTGCCCCAACATCACACCCTCGGCCTCCGCGGTTAAATAAGCCTCCTGCCAGTCTACCACCTGCAAGTTTTCGATGGTGCACAATGTCTGTCCAGCACGCACCACATCCCCAGATTTCACGGCGATCTTTTTTACCATCCCGCCCACCAAAGAGCCCACCGATACCCTACCCTGCGGCGAGGCTTCCAACTGTCCCATTAACTGCAATTCTGTGTTCACATCGGCCCGGCTCACCGCACCAACGACAATGCCTCCATTCGACATCTGCTTGGCATCCAACACCAACGTATCCGCTGGATTTCCCTGATTTGCTGCTGCCCCCGCCGGGTTCGATTGACCTTTTTCAGCCTGATCCTTTTCCGACGAGCCTCCACAGCCCATGAGTACAAAAACCGCCAAAAAAGCGATGGAAAATAGTCTGCCCACAGTTCCCGCATCGCGAAATTGTGCGCATAAATATGGTTGACTTCTGTTGAAATCGATTCGATTGTTCATCATTGTATGTTTGGATTAAAATATTGTAGTTCAATTTGCACGGCCTCCCATTGGTGTACCGCATCATAAAAATCTATTTGGGTTTGCATGGCCTCACGGAGATACACACCCCATTCAAGGCCCGATATTTCTCCTTTTTCACGTCGCAGCGATAGCAATTTCACTTGTTCCTCTGCAGCGGGCAGCAATTCACTGCGGTATAATTGAATTTGTTCGTCCCAAAATTCCAAGGCCATTTTCAATTGTTCAAAGCGCAGGTTGGCTTGCTGATTCACAAATTGCTGAGAAGACAATGCCGCTTGATACTCCAACTTCATGGCGGCCGCTTTTTTCCGGTTGGCCGACCCCAGCACGGGGACACGCAAACCTACCTGATACTGAGAAAATTGCATGCGCTGGTCAAAATATCGATCGCCACTGGGCAATTGCTGATACCCCTGAAAACTTTGCTGCACCCAACCCAACTGAAAATAGGGCAATCGCTGGGCTTTGGCCATCATCCACGCCTGATAACTCATGTCGGCCTGCGCCTGCGCTACCCGTTGCATCGCCGTATTGGGCATTTCTGAGGGCGCAACCGTTCCGTTTGTAGCTTCGTCGCGGGCCGATGCCGCAGTTATCGGATAAACTTTTTCCGACAACCCCATCCAAGCCCCAAGTTCCAAGGCATCGGATTCGTACTGTTGCAGTAGTTGCTGGTAACGACGGTGAATGTCCGCTGCAAGTTTCCGACTATCGTTCACAGACAGCGCATCCGCATCCCCTTGCTTCAGGCGCAGCTGCATTTTGGTCACGTTGTCTTGGGCTATTGAATCCAGCGCTTTCCAAAGGGCAAACTGTTCTTGGGTATGCTGCAAATGATGAAAAAGCAAGGCCACAGACTGCTTTACTTGCAGGGTTTGCAAACCATATTGAAACTTCATCACCTCAGCCATCGACCTGCGCAAGCGATACTCCGCGCGATAGTACTGCGGCATCGCCAAGGCTTGCGATACTCCCACCTTTTGATCTTGATACCAAGAGTTCACCTGTCCTTTTTCCAAGGTGGCACTGAAGGGTTCGGGCGACCATTTGGCAAGAGCTTGTTGGCCAGAAGCTTCAGAAAGCAAGCGACTTTGCTGCAATTTCAGGTTGTGGGTTGAAGCGCTATCCAGGGCTTGCTGCAATGTCACAATTCGAGGGGTGGCGATAGAAGCGGTTCCACTTTGTGCCTGCAGGCTGCCTCCCAGAAGCGACATCCATAGTAACGCTATGAGGCTTTTATTCATGGTTTTTTTGAATTTTCTTTTTTCCAGTGCGATGTACAACGTGGGCAACAACAACAACGTAAGCAAGGTTGCCGTAATAAGTCCACCAATGACCACGGTTGCCAGGGGTTTTTGAACATCCGCACCCGCACCGTGACTCAGGGCCATCGGCATGAAACCCAGGGCCGCCACGGAGGCAGTCATTAATACGGGGCGCAATCGCGTCAGGGTACTTTGAATGACCTGATGACTCAGCTCGTCCAAACTGTGCGGGGATGGATGTCGCCGAAACTCGGCCAGCAACACAATTCCATTGAGCACTGCCACCCCAAACAAAGCGATCATTCCAATACCTGCGCTGATTGAAAAGGGCATGTCGCGCAGCAGTAGACCCCAAATTCCACCAATGAGCGACAGCGGGATGGCGGAGAATATAATCAGACTGTATTGGATGGATCCAAACGCAAAGTACAGAAGCATCCAAATCAGCAGCAGGGCCACGGGGATGGCAATGGCCAGGCGCGACTTGGCACTTTGAAGATTTTCAAAACTACCACCATAGTGGAGGGAATACCCCGCGGGGAGGCGCAGCTTCTGATTGACCTTGGCTTGAAGGGTTTCAACCACCGATTGAACATCGGCACCACGCACGTTAAAGCCCACGGTAATTCTTCGCTGGGCGTTTTCCCGTTGCACTTGATTGGGACCTTCTACCACGGAAACATCGGCCAATTCTTTGAGGGGCACGAGGGCTCCGGAGGCCGTTTTAACTGGCAATTCTTGCACATCGGTGTGGCTACTGCGACTGATGTCGTTGAGTTTCACCACCAAATCGAAGCGTTTTTCATCCTCGTAAATCTGTCCCGCCGTAGCGCCAGCGAAGGCGGTCTCGATGGTTTGGTTCAGCTCCTCCGTGCGGATACCGTGCAAGGCCATTTTTTCTCGGTTGTATTTTACCACAACTTGGGGCATGCCACTTACCTGCTCTACGTAGATGTCTTTTGCCCCTTCAACTTGCGACGCGATGGCCCCCAATTGAACAGCCATTTTAGACAGCGAATCCATGTTTGCACCAAATATTTTACACACCACATCTTGCTTGGCTCCTGTCATCAACTCATTGAAACGCATTTGCACGGGGAACTGAAATCCAACAGTTACACCCGGCACCTCTTCAATGGCTTTGCTCATTTTTTCTGCCAATTCTTCAAAGGTGGTTGCACTAACCCAATCTTTTTTATCTTTCAGGATCACCATCATATCGCTGGCTTCCATAGGCATGGGATCGGTGGGAATTTCTCCATTGCCAATCTTGGTAACCACTTTCTGAACCTCAGGGAATCGATCCAACAAAATCTTGGAAGCTTTTTGGGTATAATCGATTGAAGCTTTCACCGAACTTCCGGTCATAATGCGTGTTTCTACCGCGAAATCGCCCTCCTCGAGTTCTGGAATAAACTCGCCGCCAATGGTTGAGAAGGCAATCAACGACACCAATAATAGCAGTCCGGAACATACGATCACCCATCGCGCGCGCGACACTGCCCATTTCAGCAATGGTTCGAAAGCCTTTTCTATTCGTTTGATGATATTTTCACTGCGCTCTTGTCCTTTGCTGGGATGCAATGGCAAGAAATAACTGCACATCATAGGGATATAGGTAAGCGACAGTAAAAATGCCCCCACCAGCGCAAAAGCAACCGTTTGTGCCATCGGCTTAAACATCTTTCCTTCAATGCCTTGCAGCGAAAAAATGGGCAAATACACCACCAAAATAATCAACTGACCAAACACCGCAGAATTCATCATCCTACCGGCATTTTGCACAACCACTTGGTCGCGGTCTTTGATCACAGCCCCTTGATGATCTTTTTTCCAAAGTTGATGCAAAATGGCTTCCACGATGATGACTGCGCCATCAATGATCAACCCAAAATCCAGGGCCCCCAAACTCATCAAATTCCCACTCACCCCAAACAAATTCATCATGATAATGGCAAACAACATCGCCAAAGGGATCACAGATGCCACCACAAATCCGGCCCGAAAACTTCCCAAGGCAAGAACCAATACCAGCACTACGATCAACGCCCCCTCGGCCAAATTCTTTTCTACTGTACCGATGGCATTGTTGACCATTTTGGTGCGATCCAAGAAGGCTTCAAGCACCACCCCCTTCGGCAGTTGCTGTTGAATTTGTGCCACTCGCTCTTTCACCGCCCCAACCACTTGATTGCTATTGGCGCCCTTCAACATCATCACAACCGCACCAGCCACTTCGCCCTCTGCATTGTAACACATCGCCCCATAGCGGGTGGCGGCCCCTTCCGCAATTTCCGCGACATCCCTGACCAAAATGGGCACCCCGGTACTGCCTGTTTTCACAACCACTTTGCCGATATCATCCGCGTTCGATAGCAATCCCTCCGTTCTCACAAACAACGCTTGCGGACCTTTTTCGATATAACTGCCGCCCGTATTTGCATTTTCCTTTGACAGGGCATCAAACACTTCGTTAATACCTACTCCGGCCGACTGCAATTTACCGGGGTTCAAGGTCACCTGAAACTGTTTTTGGTACCCGCCGTAACTGCTCACATCCGCCACACCGGTCACTCCAAGCAACTGCTTGCGCACAAACCAATCTTGGAGGGTTCGCAACTCGGTAGAAGTCCACTGCTTTTCATACCCTTTCTCGGGTCGAAGCACATACTGATAAATTTCACCCAATCCGGTGGTTATGGGTGCCATCTGCGGCTGCCCAACCCCCTTGGGTATCTGGGCGTTGATGACAACCAAGCGCTCTGATACTTGTTGTCGGGCCCAGTAAACATCCACGTGCTCTTCAAACACCAATGTCACGATGGAAAGCCCAAACCGCGAAAAACTTCGCATGTTTTTCAGGCCGGGAATGTTCCTACAAATTTGTTCTGCAGGCACTGTTACCAGTCGCTCTATGTCTGTCGCCCCCAACGAGGGCGCCACCGTAATCAATTGTACTTGATTGTCGGTGATGTCTGGCACCGCATCAATGGGCAATTTTGTTAATTGGTATAATCCGGTAACCACCAAGACGAGCACGCCCAGGGCCACCAATAATTTCTGTTTTACGCTAAACGCGATTATTTTTTGCAACATGTTCTTTTTATTAAGGCCAATGATAGCGCATTGGAACGCATGAAACATTGTTTCCGCAGCACCAACAGGCACCGCGAAATCAGACAGCTAAAGAGGCTGTTCAGGAAATTACGCTCTTGGAGGCTGCCAAATACTGCCGCTCACACCGTTACAGGGTGAGGATTGAAACTGGCTGTTGAGATGTGCATGGTTTTGATTGAGCAGAACACTCTCCATGACTACTTGTTGGTTGAGCGGGGTATAATAACCCAACTGCAGCGAGCCATCGGCATGATGAAATGGCATCGCATGGTCTTTTTCGGGGTGGCCATCTTGTTCATGGGCCTCGGTGTAATGGCGGACAAGAAAATCCACCAAATCCATTTTTTTATCCCCGGCGTTGTGCTCGTAATAATGATCTACCAACGCCGCTGCGCCCCACAATTGTTGGAGGGAGGTTTGGGTAAGCAGAAACACGATCAAAAGCAAACGGGCTTTCATGGCCTTACAAAGATAGGCCATGAAAGCCCGTTTGAGATTATTTGCATTCAATATTTTGCCAAGCGCCCTTGTTCTCCACTTGGGTAAAACCAGCGCTTTCAAGCAGTTGCTTGGCCGTACCTGCACGGTTTCCACTTCTGCAAACCAAAATTACTTTTTGGTCCTTTTTCAATTCCCCCATGCGGGACTCCAATTGGTCTAATGGAATGTTCACACTGCAATTGGCATGTCCGTCGTTATCCCACTCAGCCACCGTGCGTACATCCACAATGATGGTTTCCCCAGCCTTCGGCTGGGGCACCGTGCTTTGCGCCTCTACCTTAGCCACCGCCGTGCCAGCGTTGGTTGCATCTGCCACCTTCGTGGCTCCGCCACACGATGCCAAAAGCAAAGCGCCAATGGCCAATACCCACATACTATTCAATTTATTTGTTTTCATTTTCAATTGTTTTTATTTCCTCAAATGTAACATCCTCGATGGGCTTTCCTTTCATCTCCCGATTGGGCGTTGCGCAACCATCTACCCCACAACAACCGGTAGTAAACAATCCAAACAAAGAAAAGAATCCACCCATCGCAATTACACCATTGTCATGATTCAATAGGCCCTGAACCAATATCATCACCCCCAAGGCCACCCGCATAAAACGAGCAAAATTCCAGTGATGCGTCAATGCATACCACATATTACATCAATTGAATGCGCATGTCAGAAAGCCCACCGCCGTTGTACACTTCCGCTAACCCCGCCTGAGCCAAAAATCCCTGTGCCATTCCACTGCGGTTGCCGCTCCTGCAATACACCACCAAAGGCTGCTTCAACGCCTGAATTTCAGCAACTCTACCGGGAATCTCCTCCAAGGGGATATTTAACGCCCCATCTACGTGCCCGTCGGCGAATTCCCAACTGCTGCGCACATCGATCACCGTTGCGCCTTCCTCTTGTACCAATGATTTAATTGTTTTCATGTTCTGAATATTTCCTACAAAACAACAACATAAAAAAAGGCCCCACAGTAACCAAAGTCACGGTGAGGCCGATTTCCAAAGACTGTATTAATTTTAATTAATGAGGCAATTTGTCACGCAACTTCCCGTATACCCAAGTACCCATGACCGCACTCAAAAAGGTCACTATCACCACCGAAAATCCCGCGCCAATTTGGGCAAAAAGTGGACCCGGACAGGCACCCGTTATCGCCCAACCCAAACCAAAAATTAAGCCGCCATAAATCTGACCCTTGTTGAATTCTTTGTCGTGAATCACAATCTCTTCTCCCTCGAACGACTTGGCTTTTCGGGCCTTGATGATCTGCACTGATATCATCCCCACTACCACCGCTGTGCCAATCACCCCGTACATGTGGAAACTCTCAAACCGGAACATCTCCTGAATGCGAAACCAACTGATGATCTCCGCCTTCACAAACACAACTCCGAATATCATCCCCACCACCAAATACTTTAAATTGCTATACCATGGCTTTACCACCGCGGATTCATTGACACAGGCCGTGCCCGTTTCTACCATTTGATCTGAATGTTTAGTCATCTTTCAAGCGATTATAGCGACAATAAAAAAGGAATGCCGAACCATGTCATCAAGATTCCGCCTACCATGAAACAACACGTTGCCACCAACGATGGCCACTGCAAATTACTCAAACCCATGATGGCATGACCGCTGGTGCATCCGCCCGCATACCGCGTTCCAAAACCCACCAAAAAGCCACCCACTACCGTGAAAACCAATCCGCGGATCGACATCAATGCATCCCAGCTGAAAATGTCTGAAGGCAACATCCCCGCAAAATCAATCACTCCATGCTGCTGCAAATGGGTCTTTGTAGATTCGGCAATCACCATATCCTGGGGGTTCGACAAAAACTGTGTGGCCAAAAACCCACCCAGCAATGTCCCCACCACAAAATACAAATTCCACGATTCCTTCTTCCAATCGTAGTTGAAAAAGGGAATTTTAGACGGGATACATGCCGCACATATGTGCCTGAGCGAACTAGAAATCCCAAACGTTTTATTGCCCAACAACAAGAGTGCCGGCACCGTTAATCCAATAAAAACCCCAGCCACATACCATGGCCACGGTTGAGAAATCCATGTTAACATCCTTATGATTTTTGCAATTTACTCTGACAAACAAAATCGGTCTTGGCAACGCCCGTCTTGGCAATCGCGCCAAAGCCACCCTCAACCTCTTTAAAATTGTGAATACCCCTCGCCTTCAATATCGACGCAGCAATCATGCTGCGGTATCCACCCGCACAGTGCATGTAAAACGGCGCATCATCCGCCACCTCCGCAAACCAATCGTTGATAAAATCCAAAGGTTTGTTGTAAGCTTCGTCGACATGCTCTGCCCTATATTCACTCTCCTTGCGTACATCCACCACCTTCGATTCTCCCACTTTTACCTCAGATGCAAATTGATCTGCCGTAATGCGATCTACCGTATCTACTTCCTTTCCGGCCGACATCCAAGCTGCAAAACCACCACTCAAATGACCCAACAAATGATCAAATCCTACGCGGGTTAATCGAGTCACGGTCTCCATTTCTCTCCCCTCGTCGGTTATCAACAACAAAGGCGTTTGTACATCGCCGATCACCGATCCCACCCAAGGTGCAAATTGTCCGTCGATGCCAATATTGATACTTCTTGGCACAAACCCCTGAGCGAACAATCCCGCTCCACGGGTATCCAATACCAACGCATCCATCGTTTCAGCAGCCGCTTCAAACTCAGCCACACTCAGCGCACGCATGCCATTGTTCATAACTACATCCACCGATTCATAGCCTTTTTTGTTCATGGCAACGTTCATCGGGAAATAGGCAGGAGGAGGCAATAACCCATCCAATACCGCCTCAATAAAGGCCTCTTTGCTGGGCTGATTCAACGCGTAATTCATCTCTTTCTGATGACCCAAACTGTCCATCGTCTCCTTCATCATATTTTTACCACAAGCACTACCCGCGCCATGGGCTGGATACACCATCACCTCGTTTGGCAAAGGCATAATCTTGTTCATCAACGAATCAAACAACATACCCGCCAATTGCTCTTGGGTCATATCGGCCGCTTTCTGCGCCAAATCAGGCCTGCCTACATCGCCCAAAAACAGCGTGTCACCACTGAACAAACTGTGAGGATTGCCCGCTGCATCGCGCAACAAGTAACAAGTACTCTCCATGGTATGTCCAGGCGTATGCAACACCTCGATGGTGATATCACCCAAGGTAAATATTTGTCCGTCCTGGGCTATCGTGCAGGCGAATTCGGGGTTGGCGGTTGGACCGTAAACGATCTCAGCACCGGTTTTCTTGCTTAAATCCAAATGTCCACTCACGAAATCTGCGTGAAAATGGGTTTCAAAGATGTATTTCAATTTCACGCCATCTTTGGCCAAACGATCCATATAAGGTTGTACTTCACGCAATGGATCGATGATCACCGCTTCTCCGTTGCTGTGAATGTAATAAGCACCCTGTGCCAAACATCCCGTGTAGATTTGCTCAATATTCATTGTTCTGCTAAGTTATTATTTTTTTTCGTTGTTATCAGGGCCATTCCAATTCAATTTCTCTGCGATGCTCGCATACTGTTTGATGCCACACGCACTCTCCGTAACACAGGCATCGGTAGATTTTTTCACCCCTGCGCGAAAAAACAACTCCGTTCCTGCCCTCGGCCCAGCCGAAAATTGGGTGATCTCCATCTCATCTACCCGCAATCCCCCTTCATCAAAAATGGGCAAATACTCACACTTACAGCCCCCAAATGGCGGACCGTCAAAATCAAAGCGCGTATCAAACAACAAACCCGCCAATTCGCCCTCGGGCGACAACAAACGACGCATTTGTTTCACATACTCAATGCGCATGTAGGGCTGAATGGCGCAGAAGAACGTCTGCTCGATGATCACATCAAACTGTCCCTGAAATTCAAAAAAATCACCCAACACAATGTGAATGTGCGGGTTACCTGCGTATTTCTCCTGCAACTGTTTCACCAACGCAGGCGCAATATCAATCAACGTAACATCGTTAAATCCCTGATCCAACAAGTATTGGGCCTCATAGGCATTCCCACAACCAGGAATCAAAACCCGCACCGATTTGTTGGGCAACGCATCAATGTACTTCACCAACGCCGGCGATGCCATGCCCAAATCCCAACCGGTTTTACCCGACTCGTATTGGTTGTTCCAATAATTCTCCCCCAACTCCAAATCACACTGAACTACGCAACAGGCTTCCATCCCTGCGTTTGCTTCTTCGGTGGTAACTTCTTGATTTTCTGACATTTTTTTCGTATATTATGAATAGTACAATTAACCCTTCTTGGCCTTCTTTTGTGCGGCTTTGATGGGCTTGAAAGGACCGTATTTGTGTTGTTCTTCGCCAAACCCGTCGGCAAATGGACCAAAGGGGTGGTCGAAATTTTTTTCCTCTATTTTGGGCCAGTCTTTGCTCAAATCTTTGCTTGGCCGCGGCATAGAATTTACGTAAGCGGCTATGTCCCAAGCTTCCTCATCACTCAATTGCGGTGCCTTGTAACTGGCGCCCAAAGGCATGTTCGCCTTGATATAGCCCGCAAAGCGCGACAATCGATACAACCCAGCCCCGTGATTGTAGGAATGATCCCCCCACAGCGGCGGATACTGATAAGCAATTTTATCGCCGTTCATCATCCCCGAGCCATCGGCTTGGTGACAGCTTACACACTTGGCAATGTAGAGTGATTTCCCCTTCGTTGGGTCTGCGGCACGATCCATCAAAGCCACCTCGTATAGGCCCGATCCTTTGGCTTTTTCGCCCTGTTTTACATTGCTACCCACATAGTTGATGTACGCCACGATGGCCTCCATTTCCTTGCTTCCCACCTTTGGGGCTGTGCCATTGAGTGAACGCTCAAAACAATCAGCCACTCGCTTGTATACATCTTCGATGGCACCGCTGCGACCCCGGTATTTGGGGTAGGTACTGGCCACGGAACCATAATTGTTACCATAGGGCTGGGTGCCGGCATTCAGGTGGCAGTTTTGACAGTTCATCCCGTTTGTAAGGTGGGCAATACTGCCTTTTGGACCCAAATATTTGGCCGTATTCACAATCAATTCCTTGCCGTATTCCAACTGGGCCTGGGCCGATGCAGGCGCTTGCGACAAATCGGCCGCCGTCCACAAATCAGTCGACTCATCCAACGGAGGATGATTCACCGGCGCAGCACTGTCGATCAACGCGCGGTTGAGTTCCTCGGCCTCAGCGTCCTCGCGGGCCATATCGTCGCCCACAAAAATCAACAGCAGCATCACCACCACTACAGCCAATATCCCTCCAACTCCCCACAACAGGGCGTTGACCTGCTTAATCAGTTTGCCGATGTCTCTATCTGAATTCGCGTCCATTTGAGTGTGAAGTTAAAACAATTCTTTCACAATGATATAAGTCCCCATCACCAACACAAACCAACCAAAAGCAGGCTTGAGCTTTTCTCCGGGGATGCGCTTCGACAGCCAACTTCCCAGCAAAATACCGACTATAGCGATGCTGCTAAACGTAGCTAAAAACGACCAATCTATGACCTCATCGCCCCGCATATCGCCCACAAAACCAATCAAAGATTTCGCGGCAATGATCATGAGTGAGGTACCCACCGCTTGTTTCATCGGCAGCTTGGCCAACAAAACCAATGCAGGTATGATCAAAAATCCTCCGCCAGCACCCACCAAACCCGTCACCACGCCCACAATGGCCCCTTCCGCCAAAATCAAGGGGTAATTGAACTGCGGCTGGGTATCAGCAGCAAGGACATCAGATGTTGCTTTTGAATTTTTACTAGGCCTAATCATACTGTAGGCCGCCATCACCATGATTACCGCAAACAACACCATCAACCCAACCGCTTTGGTCATCACAAATGTCGCCCCGCCGTTGGGATCTTGCGAAAACGTGAAAATGGGGTCCGGAATCCTAGGCACCAAATAACTGCGGGTTAAAAACACACTCACGATGCTGGGAATCCCAAAAACGATGGCCGTGCGCCAGTGAATGTTGCCCAATTTGATGTGACTGATCGACCCCACCAAAGAGGTCAATCCCACAATAAACAAGGAGTACGCCGTAGCCAAAACGGCATCAACTTGAAACAAATACACCAGAATGGGCACCGTTAATATCGATCCACCACCGCCAATCAATCCCAAAGACAAACCCATCAAAACCGCGCCGATATACCCCAATATTTCCATGTTCTCAATGCTTAAAATACAAAGTTGTGACTTTCGTCATGTTTTTACTGTGACTAAAATCACGTTGCCTACACAAATTCGTAGTCGTAGCCTTCCAACTGCGACAACAAGTCAATGGGCTTATCCGTGCAATGAATTCTGCCTTCCACACGGGGTGCCACTGGCGAGAATTTCTTCAAATACTCACGCATAATATCGTGCAAATTCACCCCCAGCAACTTGGGATTTTGCACTTTCTCAATCCTACACAACGTATCTACTGGGTCGCCTTCTCTATCGCAAGCGATGATGGAATACAATTTTTGCGGGTCCATTTTCTTGCCTTTCACTTTGATCCAATTCACCCGCTCCCCTTTGGGTTTATCGGCAGTAAAGTTCACCTCCATCCCTTTGTATCGCACCACCCAACCACCGAAACGCTTGGTAGGATCCTTGGCAAACACATTTTCCAATTCCTTTTCCAACCACTGTTTTAGCTGCGTACCCGTCACTTGCGCCCACTTCGCTTCCGAGTTTACCGGCAGCATACTCCACAAATAATCGTTGGTGATGGTGGCCACGCCGGTTTTGGGCCCGGGGACCAGGGGCGGACAAAATCTGAATCCATTAGACAGAGCGATATCGGGTTTCAGCTTCCACATCAATGCATCCGTAATGAGGTTGTCCATGGGATTTTCCATCACGTAATAGCGCACCAGCGTTGTTTGGGACGTACCGATGACCGTTTCCAATTCTTTCCGATATGGCGCCTTCGCCGCTTCCACCAGCGACAACATTTCAGGGTCGGGCAGAAAAATCTCAGGATCCACATCCAATAGGTTGTAATGGTGTTCCTTCACCACTCCATCTTCCACCACGATATCCAGTTTGGCCACAAACGACCCAAATGCACCGGGCTCGGTTACCTTGGCATATTTCCCCTCGATGGGTTTTCTCACCCGCTCGTGGGTATCGGCACCCAAGATATAGTCGACACCTTCAACATACGGCTTGTTGGCCAAATCCACCTGTTGCGCCAAGCCCATGTGGGTCACCATGAATACCATGGCACATTGTTCATAGTCGCGCAGAATTTTTACATATTTGGCGGCATTCACCGATGGATCCGAAAAATGGATACCACTGCTGTAGGCCGGACTTTGTCGTTTCGGTGTCAGCGGATCATTGTACCCAATAAACCCAATTTTTATTCCCGCCACGTTGGTTGTCCAGTAGGGCGGAAAAATCATATCCCCTTTGGTTTCATCCTGGGTATCATGGAACATATTGGCACAAATTTTCGCTCCGTGATAGGCCCCCAAATCGCGCAGCATCATTTCTTTTCCATAGACCACTTCCCAATTGCCGGGCAACATTAAATCGTAGCCGATGTTGTTCATCAACGGCACGATGGCTTTGCCTTCGGATAGGGCGGCTACGCCGCCACCTTGAAAGCAGTCACCGCCATCAATCACCAGGGTATTCAGGGGATTTTCGGCTTTTAAGGTTTGGATCATGGTTTTCAGGGAGGCCATCCCCCCGCGTTTTTTGTAAACGGGCTTGCCATTCTCCAAAAAGAACTCGTCGTGAATGTCTAACTGTGCATGAATGTCTGAAGTATGCAAGAGGGTAAAATGCTGGGCTTTGCCCGATTTTACCGATTGCGATTTTTTAATATCGGACAGGGCATGTGGGTCTTGGGTAACCCCTGAGGCAACCTTGGTGCCGAAGGCCAAGCCGAGGCCAAGGGCCGAGGCTTGCTTGAGAAACGACCTGCGATCGCCCGAATTCTCGGTTTGTTTGCAACCGCAGCTGCAATTGTTCACGTGGTAAATGTTATCCATAGGCCAACCCTGAGGTTAAAAATGATAGTTCAATATTAAGTTGAAATGAGAAAGATTCACTTTGTTAATTTCATATTTTGGTAAATCATAAGTGGTTTTGATGGCGTCTTTCATTACAACCAAAAATTGCAAATCCAAACCCTTCCAAAAACCACCAAAAGCATACCGCACATCTACATTCGCCTGCTGATACGCCGGAAATCCATATTTGTTCAGCGCATAATTTTTAACATCGGGCAAGTAAAACCTGCCATAACTTAAATCCACCGCCAATCCTTTCACCTGCTTGAACTGCCTACTCAACACCAGATTGGCTGCATGCACATCGCCATATCCCTCATTGCGTTCCCGCGGCATAAACGTGTAAAAGGGATCCCGACCCCACTCCCTCGGCATCAAATACCTGCCCAACGCAGTAATCCGCGTGTAGTTCAAGGTCAACTGCCATCCACCTTCCCCTTGCACACCAAACCGGCCTCCAAATACTTGTGATCGCCCGCCTTTGGCAAAATACGATTTCGACGCTTCCGGATTCCCCCCATCCTTGAGCGCCCGCTGACCGATCCACTGAAGTCCATACAAAACAATGACACCCCCGCGTTTGAATTTTCCGTCCCACTGTGCCAAGCGCGACTCAAAAATATTCGTAACCACCTGATCCCATAGCTTCAACTTTCCCACCTGCCAATTCCGCTCCAACCCGACATACAAAATGATGGACGCTGGCATATTCCCCTTGAAATTCGACTTACTGCCATCGGGATTCACCCCCAATCCATACAAACCCATCGATTCCCCGATATCATACCAATGCACCGTGCTCCTGGGCGATATTTTATTAATGGCACCCATATTCAACAAGGTTTTTGGGGTGGTTTGATACTCGAACAAAGCCCCTTGAATTAACGTGGGCCGCATCCTTCCATCCTGCGGATTGATGAACGGCGAGCGTATGTGCTGCTTCCCCAATTTCACCGACCATTTTTGTCGATTGTATTTCAAATACAAATCCTCCAATCGGTCCAATTCGTTTCTATTGGCTGGATCCGTTACGTCAAACAACCCCAATTCATAGCGATTGGGCTGGTTCGACATTGGATCGATGTTACTCAAATTGCTCGAAGCCAGGTGATAAATGGCGTACCCACTGATTCCCAATTGTAATCCCTGCCACCTACCGGTTTCATACCCAATGCCAACACCCACTGCATTGGCGTGATAATCGGTGAGTCCGGCACTGTTATCTGTCAACATGGAATAACTCCGTGCGTGACCAAAAAACTGACCTTGTCTCAAAAATGACTGTAAAGTCCTGGGTGAAGCCGCCGGTTTCATTAGGCTGTCTTTACGATCTCTTTCCGAATAATGCACGAACGGTTGATCTTGCCCCTTTGTTTCACCCACAAGCAGTGTTAGTGTACTAAGAAATAAAACCGTCAAACCCACATTACGGAATCGAGGAGTCCAATGTCCACTTGCTATGAGGCGCCCAAACTGCATCCCACAAATTTCCGTGAAACGGAATTGGCGCTTTGTGACAAATGTCACAGCCCAAACAATCGTTCTGCGTTTTCTGTGGTAATTTCAGCGACTTCGCGCAAAGTCATCCCTTTCACATCCGCAAGTTTCTCGGCCACCAATCGCGTGTAGGCGGGCTCATTGCGCTTTCCGCGGTGCGGCACCGGTGGCAAATAGGGACTGTCGGTTTCTAAGATGATATGCTTCAAATCGATGTGCTGTAACACCTCTGGCAACCCAGCATTTTTGAAGGTCAACACACCCCCAATCCCCAATAAAAAACCATCCAACTTAATGATCTCCTGGGCCAGTTCTATACTTTCTGAAAAGCAATGAAAAACCCCGTGCAAACCCCTGCCTTTATAGTCTTTCAAAATCTCGATGATACGGTGAGTGGCATTTCGTGAATGAATGGCCACAGGCAGGCCCTTTTCTAAGGCAAAATCCACTTGCATCACGAACGCCTTTTCTTGGATGTCTTGGGTGGACTTATCCCAATACAAATCAATGCCAATTTCACCTACCGCGCAGTATGTATGTGTATCGAAGTGCGAGAATAGCTGGGCGATTTCGCTCTCAAAATCGGGTTTAACATCGCAGGGATGCAACCCCATCATGGGATAGCATACCCCCGGATGATTTGCCACCAACTCATGCATTCCTGGCACTGTTTGTAAATCTACATTGGGCAGCAATATGCGATCTACCCCCATCCTTTTGGCATTGGCAATCACTTGCTCACGATCCGCTTCAAACTGCTCATTATACAGATGGCAGTGGGTATCAATCAATCTCATATTTGTTTCTATATCCCCTGGTTTACGATTGCCATTTTACAGGCACTTTATTCAAAAACGCGTCGATGCCTTTTTTACAATCTTCGCTGGCTCTGGCCAAGGCATTTTGTTTGGCAGCATAATCCAATGCTTGGTCGCGATTCATGGCTGGAATCACTCTCATCATTTCTTTCACTTTGGCCACCGCTTGTGCCGATGTGGTTTCGCAAATCTGACGAGCATGCGCCAACGCGAAATTGGCGATTCCCTCGTCGGATACAACGTGCTGAACCAAGTGTAAGGATTGGGCTTCGTGGGCGTTAAAAATGCGGCCCGACAACAAAATATCGGACATCACAGCACCGCTCACTTTCTCGCGCAAGTAAACCATCACCAAAGCAGGAATAAATCCAATTTTCACTTCTGTATACCCAAAGGTGGCCGCAGGTGTGGCAATACAACAATCGGCAAGCGTGGCAAGTCCGCATCCACCCGCCAAGGCCGGCCCCTCAACTTGAGAAATGATGTATTTCGGACTCAAATAGATGGCATCAAACAAGGCCCTCAAACGCTGAGAATCTGCTTCATTCTCTTCCAAGGTATTGTTGCGAAGTTGGGTTAAATACCCCAAATCGGCCCCCGCACAAAACGGTTTATCAGCAGAGCGAATGATAACCACACGCACACTGTTATCCTCATTCAACGCCAACATGGCCTGGTGCATTTCATACACCAATTCCGCACTTAGGGCGTTGCGTTTTTCAGGTCGATTCAAGATCAAATGGGCCACGGGACCATCGACTTGCGTGCGCAGCAATTCACTCATGCTACAAAGGTAATTGGTTTACCCATATCACATCACGAACGCCCTGTTGTTCGGCATAGATTTGCAATTTTTGCCAAACGAATTTTTTCGTTCTCGAATTTCGCCAATTTCCAATCAACCTGAGTGTCCCTCCATATTTTTGAACTTGAACCACCTGAGAACCCGCACGAATTGAAAAGGATTGATGAGAATGATGTCTAACAGACCTACCCCATTCCAAATGTGCGCAGAGCGACACAAAAGTCAAGGCAAACATCAGCAGTTGGGCCTTGGAAGATCGCCAAATAGACGGGGCTTCTTTTTTCGGTAGTACATCGCCCAGAAATTGGATCATTAACCACCTACAGCACGTCCACACCAAGACAATCATGAGGACAAAATCAACTGCATCCATGGGCAACGAAAACAATTGTGGCAGGGGTAGCGATTGCATGGCCGAGAGAATCTTCAACAGCATGTGCAACCCCAGATCGAAAGAAGCGTACAAGGCATCGCCGAGCAGGGGCATCCACCCCAATGCCAAACAAGCCAGCGTGAGATAAACGCTAATAGAAAATAGGGGTAGCAACAGCAAGTTGCCGAGTAAGAACCAGGTTGGGAACGACTGAAATTGCCACAACAACAGGGGCAGGGTAAACAGTGTGGCGGAAAGGGTTAAACTGCTACTTTCGGCCAACCAGCGCAGGAATTTGTGGGTATCTGGACAGCGATCCATCACTTTGGGGTGCAACCATCCGATGCCGAAAACCGCCAAATAACTGAGTTGAAATCCCAACTGTTCAACACATGGCGGGTCGATCAGAAATTGAAGATAGGCAGAACCGGCAAGCACATGAAGGAGCGATTGACGTCGCCCAACCGCATATTTGCCCAACCACATCCAGGTGGCACTGATCATGGCCCTCACTACGGCGGCTCCGCCGCCGGTAAGAAAGGTATACCCCCAACCCGCGGCAAGCAACACAAGTAGTGAAAAAACTCCCGGACTGCCGCGGGCCCCAAACCCCGAGAACACCCAAAACAACGCCCCCATGATCAAGGCCACATGCATACCCGATACCGCCAACACATGCAGCAATCCAGCCACACCAAACTGCGCTTCCATGGACGGATCCAAACCCGATTTGTCACCCAGCAACATGGCATAGACCAAGCCGGCGTGTTGCGGACGCAACCGCCGGCGAAATTCACCATGCAACCAAACCAAACAGTTAGAACGTGCTCGATAAATCCATGAAATTTCTTTGGCCGAACCCCGAACCACGTGCCATTTTGCGGTTTTTTGCACGTATCCCACGATACCAAGCGACCGCATAATGGTGCGCCAATTGGATTCTCCCGGCACCTCAGGCAATGAATATTCTGAGAGTTCATCGGTATTTACCCAGTATCTCCCCAGTGCCGGTGGCACTGGGGAGATACCCTTCAACGAAACCCGAAAATCGGCATCACAGGGCCAAAATCCCCCTCCCCCCTGATATACACCCAAACAATTCACAGTACCCCGCACGCCCTTGGCCCCCAACATCCAAGAATCCCGTACTTCCAACAATGCATACCTGGGTTCTTGTGATTGCCTTACCCCATTAGCTTTACTTAAAACATCGCCCCCACCCGCGTTTCCCGTCCATAACATCCCCAAACAAACGTGAATGAGTCCCACCCAAAACCACTTGCCCATCTTCCACAAACCCAACAAATAACCGAACAACCAAAGGGCCGACATCAGCAAAACCCCCGGCGCTAAGAAAATCGACTCAACGAAGGTTTTGGAAACTACATAACCCAACAACAACCCCACCAAGGGCAATAAAAACGGGTATTTTTGAAATTGATTTTGCATGTTGGGGCCCTGCCCCAATGCCACTTAGGAAGCGAACATGCGTTTTAACATTCGCAGCATATCGCTCGCCGATTCATCCCGCCTACGCCACTGCTTCTCCTCGTACCACTGATCGTAAACATCCAACCGTCCTGCCGCATTGGGCGCATCTATAAATTGCTGGATGAACATACCCATTTTCTGCATATCACCCCCAAATAGGATGTTGGCAAATTCGAACCGACGACTCAACGGCATTGCCGAAATGACTTCATCCACAGTTTTACCCGATTTTTCACCCCCATTCAACGATTCCACCACCGGGGTCGCTTCAACCACCGTCGCAACCTCAACAACCGGAGGCACTTCAACTACAGGAACAACCTCCACCACCGGCGCAACCTCAACCACCGGGGTCGCTTCAACCACTGGCGCAACCTCAACCACTGACAAAGCAACCTGCTCCACTTCCGGAATAAACGCCGGCACCACCTCAGGCGTGGCCACCTGAATGGACTCAACTACCGGAATTTCTTCCAAAACCGGCGCAACCTCCACTATAGGCACCACAGGAGCAACTTCAACCACGGGAGGCACTTCAACTACAGGAACGGCCTCCGCAACCGGAGCAACTTCAACCACAGGCCCAACTTCAACCACCGGCGCCGGCGCAACTGGCTCCGCAAAATGTTCCTCGTCGCTCAACGACAACAATTCAATATCGCTCTCCAAATACAACTGAGCCGCTAGGCCCTTGAGTTGCATCAAAATGTCTGAATCAAGCAATTGGGTTTGGCGATTTGCCAATTCGTGCTGTATACTTGCTATGTTGTTCAGCACCGCGCGCAGAGAACTGTTGTTGGATTCCATTGTCACGTGCAATTTACAACACCCACCGAGATTTCATCATGAGAGAATTTACACTTATCCACGGTTGCATGTTTGCAGGGAAAACCACCAAACTCATCGGCCTGTACAACGAAAGCCCCTTCCTCAATGATGAAAAATTGGCTGTAAAACCCCTGCTCGACCAACGCTATCAGGCCAGTAAAATCAACAGCCATAGTGGCTTGCAAATGCTTGCACACCGCATTTCAAAAGCTGAAGAAATTTACCCCCTCCTCACAGAAACCACGCGCGAAGTGTACATCGATGAAGTACAATTCATGGGCCCCTACGTCATTGAAGTAATCGGCGAAATCATGATGAACAACGTACATGTGATTGCCGCTGGACTCGACAAAGACTACATGGCCCGCGATTTTGGCCCCATGGCGGCGCTCAAAAAATTGGCCACCCAACGCATCGAAGTAAAAGCACAATGCCATATCTGTAAAAAACCTGCCAATTTCACCTACCGTGAACCCGGCAACTCCGATCTGGTGGTGGTCGGACATGCCGATATTTACCAAGCCCGCTGCGAAGAGCACTGGATCCAAGGCATGGAAGGTCGCCTCGAAATCCCAACCACCGCATAACCCCTCAATCAACACGTTTCATGTCGGCCCAAGCCCCCAAATCCCGCCTCAGACTTACCGCCCTATTCAAAGAATTCTTCCAAAGTCAACAATCAGCCGGCATCCTTCTGGTGCTCGCCACCGTTGTTTCCCTGCTCCTTGCCAACTCATCGGCCGGACCTTCATATATCGCATTTTGGTCGCAAAAAATCGGCCTTCCAAGCCATCAGTTCCACCTCCAACACAGCATCACAGAATGGATCAACGATGCGCTGATGACCATCTTCTTCTTGCTGGTGGGACTTGAAATTGAACGTGAATTGTACATCGGCGAACTCTCCGATCGGAAACGTGCACTCCTGCCCATGATGGGCGCACTGGGTGGGATGATAGTTCCCGCCCTCATCTATTTCCTTTTCAACTTCAACCATCCTCAATCAATCTCCGGCGCAGGAATTCCGACAGCCACCGACATAGCCTTCGCCATTGCCATCATGGGTTTATTGGGCGATAGGGTTCCAGCTGCGCTCAAAGTATTCCTCACGGCCTTGGCCATCATCGATGACCTCGGGGCGATTGTGGTCATTGCCCTCTTCTACGGAGGCGGCTTCAACTTCCTTTATCTCGGACTCAGTGCCGTCATCGGCCTGGTTTTGTATCGACTAAACCAAAAAGAGAATGAAAATGGTTGGTTGTTCCTGTTCTTAGGCATCTCCTTGTGGTTTTGTATGCTGCACAGCGGTGTTCACGCCACCCTCGCCGGGGTCATCCTCGCTTTTGCCCTCCCCTTCAAATCAGGCAAACCCAACACCCTCAGCTACCGCGTAGAACACAAAATCCAATGGCCTGTAACCTACATCATTTTGCCCCTGTTTGCCCTGGCCAATACCGCCATTGCAATCCCTGCCGATACCTCCGCCATCACCACCCACCCCGCCAGCCTAGGCATCTTTTTTGGCTTGGTATTGGGCAAACCCTTGGGCATCGTTTTTGCCAGCCTCATCGCCGTTAAATTGGGCATTGCCAGCCT
>JBJTNN010000198.1:0-4512 GCA_046074125.1 Bacteroidota bacterium | reverse complement strand
ACACCTCCGCCGTAACCAAAAAATAAGGCTGCCTGCCGCGCGCATCGAGACTCTTCTTCTTCCAAACAACGACGCCGTCTGCCAAGCCCGCTTCCCGACAAAATTTGCGATTCACCCCCGCCTCATCCCCAATCTCTGCAGGCGTGAATTTCAATTGTATCAACTTGGGCATGCCGCAAAAATACGCCCTCATCCCTCTTTTTCCCTTGCGATGTCCGAATTTCGGCGCATTCCACCATCGATTCACAGCCATTTCCCGCGATTTCATTCAAATCCCCCGCGATTTTCCTAATTTTGTAACCATGAAAGAAGTGGTAGTCAGCGGGATCCGTCCCACGGGAAAATTGCACCTAGGCAACTATTTTGGCGCATTCAAGAACTTCTTGAAATTGCAGGAACAGTTCGATTCCTACTTTTTCATTGCAGACTATCACAGCCTTACAACACATCCCACCCCGGGCGACCTAAATGCCTCAGTAAAGCGGGTTTTGGCAGAATACATCGCCTTGGGTTTAGACCCTGAAAAGTGCACCGTTTACTATCAAAGCGATGTTCCCGAAACCGCCGAATTGTACTTGTTCTTGAACATGAACGCTTATTTAGGCGAGCTCGAACGCGTCACCTCCTTCAAAGAAAAAGCACGCACCCAACCCAACAACATCAATGCGGGCCTGCTTACTTACCCCGTACTGATGGCGGCCGATATCCTGCTTCATCGTGGCGTAAAAGTACCCGTAGGAAAAGACCAAGAGCAACACCTTGAAATGGCGCGCACCTTTGCCAACCGTTTCAATCGCTTATACAATACAGAGTATTTCCCCGAGCCCCAAGCCTTTTCCTTTGACCAAAACTTGGTGAAAGTTCCCGGACTAACAGGCAGCGGAAAAATGAGCAAAAGCGCAGGAGAGGCCGATACCATTTACCTCGACGAAGAAGCATCGGTATTGAACAAAAAAATCATGCGCGCAGTGAGCGATAGCGGTCCAACCGAACCCGGCTCACCCAAATCCGCCCCAGTACAAAACCTGTTCGACCTGATGTCGTTGGTGTGCAACGCAGACACCATCCAATATTTCGATGACGCGCACAAAGCCGGCACCATTCGCTATGGCGACCTTAAAAAACAACTGGCCAGCGACATGGAAATCTTCATTGCGCCATTGCGCGACAAAATACAGGCCACATTGGGCGACGAAAAACGACTGAATGAAATCGCGATGTACGGCGCAGAAAAAGCCCGTGCTTCTGCACAAAAAACCATCAGAGAAGTCCGCGAAATCATCGGATTTGGAAATCGTTAATCGCCACCCACAGGCAGAAATACCACTATTTTCAACGCTTTATACTAAATTGCACCCATGCTGAACGTCTCCCTCGTTATCCCCTTGTACAACGAAGCCGAATCCTTGCCTGAATTACACGCTTGGATTGTTCGGGTTTGCCAACAAGAAAATTTGTCGTACGAGGTACTGCTGCTCGACGATGGCAGCTCAGACAACTCTTGGGAGATCATCCAGGGATTGAGGCACCAAGACCCCAATGTTAGGGGGTTTCGTTTCCGCACCAATTACGGCAAAAGCGCTGCCCTCAACGTAGGATTTGCAGAAGCCCGAGGCGAAGTGGTCATCACCATGGATGCCGATTTGCAGGATTCGCCAGACGAAATTCCGTCGTTGCGAAACATGATCCTCGAAGAGGGCTATCATGTGGTGAGTGGTTGGAAAAAGAAACGCTACGATCCCTTGAGCAAAACGATTCCGACAAAATTGTTCAACTGGGCCACGCGCAAAATCAGCGACTTAGAATTGCATGATTTCAACTGTGGATTAAAGGCCTATCGCAACGAAGTGGTCAAAAACATTGAGGTATACGGCGAAATGCACCGCTACATCCCCGTGATTGCCAAATGGGCGGGCTTCCCCAAAATTGGAGAAAAAGTCGTTGTACACCAAGCGCGAAAATACGGCCACACCAAATTTGGCATGAACCGTTTCGTAAACGGCTTCTTGGACTTGATGAGTTTGTTTTTCATGAGCAAATTCGGCAAAAAGCCCATGCACTTTTTTGGACTGCTCGGCGTGTTGAGTTTTTTGGTTGGCGCTTTTACGGCTTGCTGGATTCTCATCGACAAGTTGATTTGTGTAATCCAGAATCACAGGGCCCCTTTGGTTACAGACAATCCATTGTTTTACATTGGCTTGGTGGCGATGATCATTGGCACCCAACTTTTCTTGGCGGGCTTTATCGGCGAATTGGTGAGTCGATCCAATCCTGAGCGCAATAATTACAACATCAAGGAAACCACCGATTGATGCATTTCGAAGGCAAGCACATTGTGATTGTTGGTCCCGCCCACCCACTGCGTGGAGGATTGGCTACATACAATGAGCGATTGGCCCGCGAACTACAGCAAAAAAACCAAGTTACCCTGCTCACCTTTTCGCTGCAGTACCCCAATTTCCTGTTTCCGGGGCAATCGCAGTTTAGCGACGATGCCAAGCCCAACGATTTAAACATCGACATTGCACTAAACTCAGTAAACCCGATCAATTGGTTACGCATCGGCCTAAAATACAAGCGCATCAAACCGGATGTGATTATTTTTCGCTATTGGATGCCTTTTTTTGGTCCTTGTTTTGGCACATTCGCCCGCCTGGTAAAATCGAACGGCCATACCCAAATTTTGGCGATTACCGACAACATCATTCCCCATGAGCGACGATTTTTCGACACCCCATTTAGCCAGTATTTTCTACCCGTGTTAGATGGTGCCGTGGCAATGAGTCGGAAGGTACTCGACGACTTAAAGCAATTCCCATTGCGCAAGCCTGTGGCCAAGTCGGCCTATCATGCGCACCCGCTGTACGACAATTTCGGGGCAGTTGAAGACCGTAGCAAGGCGTGTGAGGCTTTGGGGCTTAATCCAACCGATAGGCATATCTTGTTTTTTGGATTCATCCGTCATTACAAAGGTTTGGATTTGTTGCTTGAAGCGATGGCTTTATTGCCAGCATCTTTGAGCGATGTCAAACTGATTGTTGCGGGGGAATACTACGAGGACGAAGCGCCGTATAATGCGATCATTTCACAGAAGGGATTGTTTGATCGGGTGATTTTGCACACGAAATTCATTCCAAACGACGATGTGAGGCTTTATTTCTCGGCTTGCGAACTCGTGGCTCAACCCTACCGCAATGCAACCCAAAGTGGGGTTTCACAAATCGCGTATCATTTTGAGCTACCCATGATCATCACCAATGTGGGTGGATTGAGCGAATTGGTACCTCACCAAGAAGCGGGATGGGTATGCGAACCAACCCCAGAATCGTTGGCGGAGGCCATCGCGGCCATGTTCGCCGGAAACAGGCTCTCAGACATGCGTGTAAACATCCACGCGCTCAAAAAACAGTTTAGTTGGCCATCCATGGTGGGCGCTTTGGAGTCGGTGACACGGTAAATCGCGGTGAAGACAGATTCCTGTCACAGGGTTTATTTTTACAAGGTATCTGCATAAATACATTCATCGCACTTTTGAGCAATTTCATCGATGCGATTAAACTTGGCACGATTTTCAAAGTCAAACGTACAAGAAAGGAGAAACACAACATGAGACAGATCATTCAAAAAACACTCATCATTTTGGCTTTGGGATTGATGGCATCACCCAGCGAGGCACAAACAGCCAGAAGAGAACGCATTCGTAGAGACAGAAGAGAAGACGTAAGGGATCGCCGAGAAGACGTGAGGGATCGCAGAGAGGATGTAAGAGACCGCAGAGAAGATGTTCGAGATGCCAGACATCAAGGCGGACCGTTAGACCGAGTAGAAGATCGTCGCGACCAGCGTGAGGATGTGCGTGACCGCAGAGAAGACGTAAGAGATCGTCGGGAAGACCGTAGAGATCGACGTCGCAGAGGCACCTACAGCACTGCCCAACATCCTCCGCAACCACAAATCCAAGTGGGATACAAAATTGGATACCGTCAAGGGTTTCATCATGGGCCAAAATACAGACATTCCGTGAAGCGCCACAGACATCATCATTGCCGCAGATAAGTAGAATTTTATAAAAATGTGAAACGCCTGTGAACAACTTCACGGGCGTTTTTGTTTATGTAATTGAATGGTTATCATTTGATAACATGGGATTGTCAATTTGCACACAAATAATAAAAAGGCATATGCTAAACACTACTTTGATCAACGGCACAGAAGTGATGGAAGTTTCTGGCTACATCTTTGTTGGAGGAATTTGGATCCCTTTGGGCTAAAATCACTGCACAATAACTATCTTTGCCCCTCCTTAGAGAGGTGTCCGAGTGGTCGAAGGAGCACGCCTGGAAAGTGTGTATACGCCAAAAGCGTATCGAGGGTTCGAATCCCTTCCTCTCTGCAACCCAATGCCCCGTTTCGGGGCATTTTTTGTTTGGGGAATCTGCGCGCGCAGCGTGCAAGAGAGCGAAACAGAAAATGAACCGTGCGACGAAGGCGCTGGGCATCGGGTTAGCCGCC
>JBJTNN010000197.1:0-29481 GCA_046074125.1 Bacteroidota bacterium | reverse complement strand
TTACCAATGACGGAGCCAACCAAAAGAAGATCTCTGCAGGTGCTATCAAGGAGATGAAAATGGATAAAAATGGTGTTTTGTGGGCGTCTACCAACTCAGGTTCTGTGTTGAAGATGGATGCTACAGGTGCCATGAAAACGGTGAATGGAACCATCAGCACTGGAGGTCGCACATCCATCGCGATTTCTCCCCAAGACCCCAACTACGTTTACCTGCTGGGTGCGTCAAATACAGGTTCTTTTGGTGGTTTGTTTAGAACAACCGATGGTGGTACAACTTGGACCCGTTTGATGAGCTACAGCTCAGTGACCGATATTTTTGGGTCTAACCGACAAGGTTGGTACGACAACGTAGTAAGTGTAGATCCGACCAACAAGGACAAAGTTTATATGGGCGGCGTTGATTTGGCTACTTGGGATGTGGTGAATGGTTACCGCGAGACAGCTGGTACTTTTGATGCTCCTTGGAACACCAACTATGTTCATGCCGACAAACACATGATTTCATGGGATATGTCTACTACGCCTCCTGCCATTATTGTGGGTTGCGACGGTGGTTTGTTCCGCAGTGCGGATGCCAAAACTTGGACCCCTATTTCTCGTGGTTTTGTTACTTTGCAATTTTACAATGTTGCGGCCAACGAATTGGGTCACATGACAGGCGGTGCGCAAGACAATGGAACTCAGTTGTTAAACTTTAGTGGTAACTCTTTTGGCGGTCAGCCTTCAAAGACGGCCATTGAAATCTACGGTGGTGATGGATTTGATGTGGAATTCTCGCGTTTCAGTCCCAAAACGGTATTTGTATCTACCTATTATGGTAATGTGGCTCGTTCAGCAAACAGCGGTCAGTCAACATCAACCTTCTTCGACGACCGACAGCCCGGTACGGCACAATCTGATTTTAATACTACTTTCTGTTTGTGGGAGTCTGGACCAAAAACATCGCGTTTGTTCTTGGCGAAGAATGCTGAAGTGTGGATGGCGAACAACCCAACGGATTTTGCTGAAACCGTTAGCTGGTATTTGGTGGGTAAAAACTTGGGTACAGATCGTATCATCGAAATGGACTACACTGCGGATGGTGATCATCTGTTCTTGTGTAAGTCGGGCCGTTTAACCCGTATCGATAGCATCAACGCGGCCACATTTACGTTGGCTGCCAATCCTACTGTGTTGCAGGTACCTGCACCTATCGTTCAAAAAACAATTACCCCTTCGGGTTTGTCGGGCCGCACCATCACCTCGGTGAATGTTGACCAGATGGACGGTGAGCACGTGGTAATCACTTTGGGTGGATACGGTAACACCACTTATGTATACGAAACGTTCAACGGTTTGGCGGATGTGCCAACTTGGAAAAACATCACGGGCAATTTGCCTTCGATGCCTGTTTACGATGCGGTGATTGACGTGGACGACAACAAACGCATCATTTTGGGAACAGACTTGGGTGTTTGGTACACCGAGGATGGCGGAAGCACATGGGTAGAAGGAAACGACGGTATGGCACGTGTGCCTGTATTTGAAATTCGTGGTTACGAGTGGAGACCTTGGGAGGGTATGACGATGTACGTAGGTACACACGGTCGTGGTTTCTTCCGGAGTCGCACGTTGTTGACTTCAACCAAAAATGTAAAAGACAACACTTCTTTGAAGGTGGTTGTATATCCTAACCCAACTACAGACAAAGCCACGGTAACGGTTCAATCCAAGGTGAAAGAGGCGGCGGTATTGCGTGTAGTAAACTTGCAGGGCAAGGTGGTGATGGAAAAAGCGGTAGAGATGACTGTGGGTGAGAACAATTTCGACATCAATCTGGGCAACATGCCCAAGGGGTATTACTTCGCTACGGTGAAGGGCAATGCCAACCAAGGTACGGTGAAGGTTTGCGTACAATAACGATTGATTTTTGATTCCTAACTAAGTGAGGGGCCGGCTTTGTCGGCCTCTTTTTTTTATAGGCGGCCTTCAAAAACGAAGGTGGCTGCGCCGATGAGGTAGATGTTTTCAAACCGGCCGTTTTGCGCAGCAAAACGGACATGCAACTGGCCGCCAGCGGTGTTTACTGACACCTGTTGAAGGGTGTTGGGGATTTGGTTTTGTACACCTTGGTTTTGTGCGCATTGGTTTGTGTACGCGATGGCGGCCGCAGTTACCCCCGTGCCGCAACTCAAGGTTTCGTTTTCCACCCCGCGCTCGTAGGTGCGCATCGCAATGGAACCTTCACCCAGGATTTTTACCACATTCACATTGATTCCGGCAGGAGCGTATCGGTCACTGTAACGAACCCCCCTGGCCCACGGAATTAAATCGATGTTGCTTAAATCGCCGTCCTCAAACTGGATGTAATGCGGAGAACCGGTGTTCAATTCCCATTGGTCAACGCCCAACGCGTGGATTTTCTCCACCGGATTCATCGATAATCCAATTTCATTCCCTGCCAATTTCCAAGCCTGATGTACGCCATCCGGGGCCCAAAATTTCACGGTCTTTTCGGCGTTGAAAGGGACACTTGTTTCTCGGGTTTCTACAATCGCATCGCCCAATCCCAATGAAAAGGCCCAAGAAGCAATGCATCGACCGCCATTCCCGCACATCGAACTCAACCCGCCGTCGCTGTTGAAATAAACCATCTCAAAATCAAAGCCCTCTTTGGGTTGCAACAGCATCAGTCCGTCGGCTCCGATTCCAAACTGCCTGTGACAAATGTGTGCCACCAGCGCTTTTTCCGAAGAAAACCCACGGGGCACTTGGGATGCAACATAGGCTGCCCACGCACCAAGTCGGTTGTCGATCAGCACAAAATCATTTCCAGTTCCCTGGTATTTTACAAAGGGTATTGTCATCGGTTGCGTAGTGTGTTTAACAGGGCGGCATTGGTAACGGGTGTTAGACTTTGTTTCACGCCCAACGGAGCTGTCTGCGGATAGAAATAATATTGGTCGCCAAGCTGCAGGTACAATTGTTTGTTGAGTTCGAAGAGCAAAATATCGGTACTGCCCGCATTCCAAAGGGTGACGGCGGTTTGGTTTCCGATACTTGAAATAATGGTTACATGGGGTGGTCCAAACCCTGACTGCATGAGTGAAAAAATATACTCCTTACTCGTCGATGTCTTTGCTTTGTTCTTGGCTTTGGCGAGCGTCGCGCCGGAATTGGATTTGCTCACGTTGTCTGCGGCATCGCCGCTGTAATCGTTCAATGCAACCGTATCCGCTGCTCTGTTTTCCATCACACCGCGGTTTTTCATTTCCACGGGCGTTGAACTCATTTTCTTGTTGGGGGCGATGTTGTCCGCAATCACAATTGGGGTGAGCGTCATTTTCCCCATGAAAATATTGGCAGGGATATCGTCGTTGGGATTGGCCTCGTTTGTTTTGGTATCGTTGCGATTCTCCTCTGATTTTGCCACGCGTTTTGACTTGCTGTCATCAGGGGGCAGGGGCATGTCGTCGGCGTCTTGTTCCCCCATGGCGTTGAAGTCGTTTTCGTAAGGTGGGTTTTCAGCCTCGGCTTGTGCAAGGGCTGGTGGCACGCCAGAATTTTGTTCTTCGTTCAACACAACCGCCGTGGAATCTGCCGCAATCTGCGCGGATGGTTCTTCGTTTTTTGCGATAGATTTTGATTCCAGGGTGCGAGAAGCACTTTTGTAGTTGATTACTAGGCCCACGAGTAACACGACCACAGTGGCGGCAATGGACCACCACAATCCTGAGCGAGTGGTTTCGTTTTGTTCGTCTTCGGTGATGCGATTGGCGATAAAATCTTTGAGTTCGGCAGCGCCTTCTCGGCGGATACCCTCAATCATGAATTGTTGAAACTGAATATGTTCCCACAGTGCCAAATCTTGTTGGGCCTCTGTTTCAAAAGCGATTCGTTCGGCATCGCTCATTTCCCCGTTCAGGTAAGCTTCGATTTTAGGGTCGTTGATTTCCATGTCTTAGGGTTTGTTGAGGTAAAAATCCGAGGCGTTATATTTCTGTTTGATGATGGTTTCCAAGCCTTTCAAACATTGGTGTTTCTTGGCTTTCGCGACCGATGCGCTGGCAAGACCGTTCGCTTTGGCGATGGTATTCATGTCGAACCCATCGAAATAAAACATCATCAAAATGTTACGACATTTGTCTTGCAGCAAGTCGAGGGCTTTTTGTACGATGCTGTAGTCCATCCGCTGCGCAGGATCTACGGAGTCGGCCACTTCTTTGCCGGTGATATAATCCTCACTTTTGGTGCGCTTGCGTTTGTCGAGCTGTTTCAACCACAAATTCTTGGCGATGGCAAACAGGTAGGTCGTCAGTTTGGCAGACAGTTCAAACTGGGGTTTGCGCACATTCTGCCACAATGCCACGAGCGTATCTTGCAGGAGGTCTTTGGCATCGTCGTCGTTGCCCGAATGGTTAAAAACGTGGTTGGCGATCATTCCTTCATGGGCTTTGTACAATTCAATCAAAATTTCCCGGTCTCCTTCTCGGATGCGGTCAATGATTCTGCGGTCTGACAGGCTTGCTTTGTACATTGCGCGGGCGCTTAATACGCGTTCATCGAAAAAGGTAAACGCTTTGTCTTACAAATTAAACGAACTCGGTTGGTTATGCGTTAAAATTCGGTACAAATTTTGATTCAAGCACGCACATGAAACAGTTATTAGACAAACACAAAATTTTGACCCTCGTATTGGCTGGTGTTGCCGGTGGCGTTGCCAGTTTGGGTGGTTACATGGTTGTGGCCTCTAATCAAGCCACTTCCATTGAGGCGAAGCAGAATGCTTCTGGACAGTTGGCCCGATACGCCAGTTTGAACAGCAGTCCGGCATTTGATTTTACGGGTGTGAGTGAAATTGCCAATCCGGCGGTGGTGCACATCAAGTCCACCATTTCGGGTGGTAGCATGGGTGATGGTTCTCGACAACAACAAATGCCCATAGATCCCTTTGAATTTTTTCGCGGTGGTCCGGGCATGGAGTTCCAGCAGCAAGGTCCGAGGCAGAGCAGTGGTTCTGGGGTGATTTTGAGCGATGATGGCTATGTAGTCACCAACAACCACGTGGTGGAGGGTGCTTCGAAGATTGAGGTGGTGCTGAACGACAAGCGCACTTACGTGGCGGAGTTGGTGGGCACGGACCCCAATACGGATATCGCTTTATTGCGCATCGCAGAGAAAGATTTGCCCTTTTTAAAATTGGGAAATTCTGATGAAGTGAAGGTGGGTCAGTGGGTGGTTGCTGTTGGGAATCCATTCAATTTGAACAGTACGGTAACGTTGGGGATTGTGAGTGCGATGGGAAGAAACATCGATTTGATTCGCAGCAAGGGGAATAAATACGCCATTGAGAATTTCATCCAAACCGATGCGGCCATCAATCCGGGCAATTCGGGTGGGGCTTTGGTGAATACGGGTGGCGAGCTCATTGGAATCAACACCGCCATAGCGTCTGAGACGGGCAGTTATGCGGGATATGGCTTTGCGGTGCCTGTGAATTTGGTGAAAAAGGTGGTGAACGATATCATGAAGTATGGCAAGGTACAGCGTGCGTTGCTGGGTGTATCAATCCAAGAAATCAGTCAGGAATTGGCCGATGCGCAGGGTTTGAAAGATTTGAAGGGGGTATATGTGGCCGAGGTGGTGGAAAATGGTGCGGGAGAAAAAGCGGGCATCAAGAAGGGCGATGTGATTTTGAAAGTGGCGGGCATTGAGGTAAATGCGTCATCGCGGTTGCAAGAAGAGGTGGGCAAATACCGTCCTGGCGATAAAGTAATGATCACTATCCGACGGAAAAATGCGGAAATGGAATTGGAGGCTACGTTGTTAAATGCTGAGGGCAAAACAAAATTGGAAGTTGCGGAAGCGGAGGTTTCAGATGCGTATCAGGGGATGAAGATGGACAATGTAACCCGCGAGCAGAAGGTGGCGTTGGGGGTGAAGTCGGGCGTGAAGGTGAGTGCTGTAGACAAAGGATTGTTCAAGGAGGCGGGGATTCCAGTGGGTTTTGTGATTACGCACATCAACAATGAGCCGGTGTATTCTGCCAAGGGTGCGGTGAGTTTGTTGAAATCGCTGTCTGGGGCGATTACGATTGAGGGGTATACGGCGGATAAGAAAGAGCGCGTGTTTGCGGTGAAGTTGCCGCGTAAAGATTGATGATTTGATATCATGTTAAGCAAAATGGGCCGGCGAATGCCGGCCCATTTTGTTAAATGATGTTTTGGATTGGGTGATGGTGTTTGAATGGTAAAATGATTGTACATCAATTGGTTTAAAAGCTGGAACCGAAGAATTGTTTGAGAACTCTCTGTCTACACATTAACTTCGTACAAAACCATGAACATAAAGTCGATTGTAATATTGATTTTCATTTTACCAATTTCTATTTTTTGCCAAATAGATAGGACAAGGTCATGGTATTTTGGGGAAGGCCTGAAGATTTTTTTCACAAAGGACAATCAATTAAATGTTAGAACAGATTTAAAGGGTAATACAGGAGAAGGAACGGGAGTTTTCAATGATAGTGTGGGTAATCTTTTGTATTATTCGGATTGGGGTAGGTTGTATGATTCAAGTAATTCAGAACTCTGCAAGGACTTCTATTTGGGTGGAGATGGAAGTTCCTCTCAGGCTACAATCCTCACATCATTAAATGATAGTATTTTACATGTTTTTGCAACGTCAGCTGAAATTTACAATCCGTTTTTTAAAAATGGTGGATTCAATTACTCAAAATATGATATAATTAAAAAGAAGTGGGTGGTGAAAGCGCTGAATCTCGATAAATACTCTACCCAAACCCAAGCTTTTGTGAACCACCAAAACGGCAAATGGCAATGGGTTGTGAGGCATAGTAGACTAGGTGATACACTATTCAGTTATCTGCTTACTGAAAAAGGACTGGAAACATGCCCTGTAATTAGCCATATTGGGCCTTTTTACGATGATTGGTATCCAGGTCAGGGTAAATTGAAATTCAGTGCAGACGGTAAGTATCTTGTTCTTGTGCCCGCTTTTTTTGAAAAAATCATTTTATGTGAGTTCGATAATCAAACTGGTGGAATAAGGGAAATATTGGATGTTCCTTGTCCTGGGGCATTAACAGCAGAAATTAAGGACAATTATTTATTTGTTGGATGTACATTTGACGGAAAAATACGTCAATTTTCTTTAAATAATTTGGATGTTTTTCAATCAAGTAATAAAATTCTCTTTGACACAGTCAATGATTATTCTTTATTCGATTTGCAAAATGCACCTGATGGCAGTATTTATGTTGCAATGGTTGGGTCCAGCCGATTGGGTAAAATATTCAAAGACCAGAAAGGGACATATAGCTTTTCATATACATCAGAACTTTTTGGTAATAAAACTTGTCGTCTTGGTCTACCCAATCTAAACGCGAGCTATTTTCATGCACCGGCCATTGATTTTTCTTACACATTTCAGTGTAATACAAATACCATAAACCTCAAAGCCAAGGACATCATTGATGCGAGCTTCTACGAATGGGAGTTGTCCAAAGGAAAAACTCGCCAAATCAAATATGGCAAAACCCTTTCACACACATTTACAGACTCTGGCGTATGGAATATTCGTTTGATTTGTTTTGGCAGTAAACGTAATGATACGCTCAGAAAAACCATAACTATTTTAAAACCACTGCCTACGGCTTACCTCGGTGAAGATTTGCTGTTTTCAAAAAGCACAACGGTAGCTGGAACGTTGAACGGCCCGAAAGACATGCATTGCGTGCACTGGTTAAAGCCAGGTGATACCGCAGAGACAATCAAGCAGGATTTCGGATTTAAAGATACCGGGCTCTACATATGTCGGGCCTTGAATAAAGTCATGTGCGAGTACCAAGATACGATCAGGGTCCGGGTTTGTGACAGTTTTGCCCAATCGGCGATAATTACACGAAGGAATGACAGTCTGGTTACGAACACTTACGCGGCCAAATATCAATGGTATAGAAATGATACGGCATTAATTGGCGCAACCGGTAAACAGATTAGATTGTTACAAAATGGTAGTTATAAACTTCGTACATGGAACCATCAAGGGTGCGACAGTTTTAGTGCTTCAATTCAAGT
Source organism: Bacteroidota bacterium (assembly GCA_046074125.1). GTDB lineage: Bacteria > Bacteroidota > Bacteroidia > NS11-12g > UBA955 > UBA955. The sequence goes on along the minus strand of JBJTNN010000197.1, from coordinate 21,401 downwards.
TAAAGCGCTAGCAGTGAATCACTTGATGACCGGTGAAATTAATCTATTTCCAAACCCGAGTCATGGAGAATTTCTCCTAGAAACGCCGTCGCAAAAAATACGGCAAGTTGAGATTTTCTCATCAGATGGTAGATTGGTTTGGTCTGAAAAGTTCAAAACCAAACAGAATTCCCAATTGATCAAATTCAACGCAAATCCCGGTATTTACTTCATTAGAATCAATGAGACGGTTTGGCGAAAAATTGAAATTGCGGACTGACCTAGAACCTTACAATATTAAGTTTGTGGGGCCGGCTTTGCCGGCCCATTTTGTTAAAAATCTTCGGAAATATTGGGTGTGAAGCCGGAGTTCCAGCCATTGTCTTCCACGAAAGGACTGATATGATTAACTTTGTTTTGTATCCATTTTGATGAAACACCTTTTAATCATCATAGCAGCGTTTGTATTGATTCAATGTGGTCGCCATGCTCCCGTGAAAAAATCGGAAAAGTTTTTACTTTCAAAAACCTTTTTATTCACGGAACCACAATATTTCGCTAGTAACGAGGGTGATACAATCAAACTAGTTCATGATTCAGCTATTTGCACCCAGGATTATAAAGGATATTTTGGTGGCAAAGGTTGCTATTTGGAGGGTGCTGATTACCATTATTCTTTGTTTCGCGGAAATCAGAAAATCGACCAACTCAGAATCAACTTCTTTTCACAGTATTCTGAATCCATCGAGCAAGGTGGTAATCTGCGTTTTGATTTTGCTAATTACAGTTTTGAAATTCCGGAATTTAATGGGTTTTCAGATACGTCATGGAATATTTATCATCGCAATGATACCACTTGGTTAAAGGGGTTTGAATACACCACCAAGGATCATGTAAATAGAATCATTAAGTCGGACTCCAGCGAATGCCCCTTCGTGATAAAATTAAAATCGGGTATCATTAAATTCAAAATTAATGATGTGCTTTACAGTAGGATTAGTCCTCTGACATGAACGGGGCTTCTTGTTGATTTTGTGTAAAATCAATCTATAGGTTGCCGCCCCCCTATTGTTAAAAATCTTCGGAAATATTGGGTGTGAAGCCGGAGTTCCAGCCATTGTCTTCCACGAAAGGACTGCTGCTGTTCATTTTGCTCTGAACGGTTACGCTTTGTGGTTGATAGAAATTGAAATCGCCACCCTTGTTTTCCAACATCATACGGTCTTGGGGATCTAAGTCTACAAACTTGGAAAACTGACCCACAAATTTCGCAAACGCAGAGCCCGTTTCTCCATGGCGGTTCTTTCCAATGATGATTTCTGTAAGTCCGGCAATGTCGCTTCCTGGCGCCGCTTCCGCTTGCTGTCCGGGTTCGTTCATGCCCATCTTTTGGTAGTACTCGTCGCGGTACAAGAACATAACCATATCCGCATCTTGCTCAATGGATCCTGATTCCCGCAAATCGGATAGTTGTGGGCGTTTGTTGCCGCGTTTTTCAACTTCCCGACTCAACTGTGCCAAGGCGATTACGGGGATGGCCAATTCTTTCGCCAAGCCTTTCAAAGCCCTTGAAATGAAGGCGATTTCTTGCTCTCGGTTTCCTTGTCCTTTGGTTTCGTGGCGCAATAACTGTAGGTAATCGACCACTACCAAGTCCAAACCGCTCTGAGAGTGTATTCTACGACATTTCGCTGTGAGGTCAAAAATACTCAGCTGCGGGGTGTCATCGATGTAAATGCCAGCGTTCGACAAATGCACCGTTTTGTCGTGCAGACGCTGCCACTCCTGCTCGGTAAGGTTGCTTTTTTTAATTTTATCTGATTCGATTTCTGCTTCACCGCTAATCAGGCGATTGACCAGCTGAACATCGGCCATCTCCAGCGAGAAAATCATGGCTTTCTTGCCAAAGTCTAAGGCGGCATTTCGCATCAAACTCAGCGCAAACGCCGTTTTACCCATCGCCGGACGGGCAGCCAAAATGATCAAATCGGAAGGTTGCCATCCACTGGTGATTCGGTCCAAATCGCTGAAACCTGTGGCTACACCGGTGATGCCTGAATTGTCGGTAGACTGACGTTGTTCCAACTCTTTCAACGCTTGTTGCACCAGGGCATTGATGTCGCGAAAACTTCGTTTCAATCCCGCATTTTTGATTTCGTACAATTTTCTTTCGCACTCATCGAGCATTTCAAAAGAATCTTTGGCATCGTCGTAGGCGTCCAAAGAAATCTCTCCAGAAACGCGAATGAGTTCGCGCTGCACAAATTTTTGCGTCAAAATCCGGGCGTGGTATTCCAAATTGGCCGCTGAAGACACCTTGCTGGTAAGACTTGCTAAATAGTAGGCCCCGCCCACAATGTCTAGCTCTCCGGCATTGCGCAATTCATTGGCTACGGTGAGCAAATCCACGGCACCGCCTTCGGTATACAATTTCCGGATGGCACCATAAATTTTTCCATTTTCTGGGGCGTAGAAGTGGCCTTCGGTTAGAATTTCCACTACTGCGTGAATTTTGTCACGCTCCAGCATCATGGCACCCAACACGGCTTCCTCCAACTCACGGGCATTTGGAGGCATGCGACCGCTGGCATCGGGACCGATGATTTTGGGTACTTGGCTTTTCCTGCGTGTGCTTTTGATGTTGGAGTTGTCGTCCATAGGACCTACAAAGTAAAATCAAATCGACATAGTTTTTTCAAATTGGGCGGACAAAACTTGTGAACATTTTTGAGTAGGGAAAAGGGTTGTAATCGCGTCAAATTGTCAGACAGTTAAGGTCCAACAAAATGGGTACGATATATGTTATTTCCAACAAAAGATACAGTGTGGGGGCTTGTTTGTTTTTGGTGAATTAAATGCCATGAACAGCCCATACATTTGTAATTAAGCAGAGCAATCATGGAAGCAAAATTTTCACAACGGGTTAAGGAGGTAATTCAATACAGCAGGGAAGAGGCCATTCGCTTGGGCCACGACTACATCGGATGCGAGCACTTGTTGTTGGGCATCATCCGCGAGGGCGAGGGCAAGGCCATTCAGACCATCAAGTTGCTGGATATCGATGCATTGCGATTGAAAAAGAGCATTGAGGATGCCATTCGGACCACCGCCACCAAAACCACCAATTTGGGCAATATTCCATTGACCAAGCAGGCGGAAAAGGCGTTGAAGATTACCTATTTGGAGGCGAAAATCTTCAAGACAGACCTCATTGGTACCGAGCATTTGTTGCTGTCGATTTTGCGCGATGAGGACAATGTGGCCTCCAAAATTTTGAACCAATATGGGGTGAATTACGATGTGTTTAAGTCGGCGTTGGAAGAGGGGGTCGACAATCCACAAATTCGCAGTGAATCGGCCAGTGAGGAGAACGAAACCCCGGAAGATTTTTATCGTGAAGAACAAAAAGCGGCGGAGGCCCGAAAAGGCGGAAAGGCCAAAACGAAAACCCCGGTGCTCGACAATTTCGGCAGGGATTTGACCAAAGCAGCGGAAGAGGGCAAGTTGGATCCCATCGTGGGTCGTGAAAAGGAAATTGAACGGGTGAGTCAGGTATTGAGTCGCCGCAAAAAGAACAACCCCGTGTTGATAGGGGAGCCTGGCGTAGGAAAAACAGCCATCGCCGAGGGGTTGGCGTTGCGCATCATTCAAAGAAAAGTGAGTCGCGTGTTGTTCAACAAACGCGTGGTGAGTTTGGATATTGCTTCCATGGTTGCGGGAACCAAGTACCGCGGTCAGTTTGAGGAGCGAATGAAGGCCTTGATGATGGAGTTGGAAAAAGCCGATGATGTAATTTTGTTCATCGATGAGATACATACCATTGTGGGTGCTGGGGGCGCCAGCGGATCGTTGGATGCTTCGAATATGTTTAAACCGGCGTTGGCCCGTGGAGAAATCCAATGCATCGGTGCCACCACGTTGGATGAATATCGCCAATACATCGAAAAAGACGGCGCCTTGGAACGTCGATTCCAAATGGTGTTGATTGAGCCCGCATCGCCAGAGGAAACCGTTGAAATCTTGCACAACATTTCCAACAAATACGAAGAGCACCACAGCGTGAAATACACCCCTGAGGCCATCAAAGCGTGTGTGGATTTGAGTGTGCGATACATGAGCGATCGACATCTGCCAGATAAGGCCATTGATATTTTGGACGAAGCGGGTGCCCGTGTGCACATCAGCAACATCAATGTCCCCAACGATATTTTGGAGCTTGAATCGCAGATTGAAGGCATCAAAGTAGAAAAGAACAAGGTGGTGAAAAGCCAGAATTTTGAGGAAGCCGCCAAATTGCGCGATACCGAAAAGCGTTTGCTCGAAGATTTGGAAACGGCCAAAGCCCGTTGGGAAGCCCAAACTGCCACTGAGAAATTCATGGTTACGGAAGAAGATATCGCGGCGGTGATTTCGATGATTACCGGCATCCCCGTGAAACGAATGGGTGAAGATGAATCGCTCCGACTGCTGGCCATGGCCGATACTTTGCGCAAGCGCGTGGTGGGTCAAGATAAAGCCATCGAAAAGTTGACCAAAACCATTCAACGGACCCGGGCAGGCTTCAAAGAGCCCAATCGTCCCATTGGTTCATTTATTTTCTTAGGTCCTACCGGCGTGGGAAAAACCGAACTTGCCAAATCGTTGAGTGAGTTTTTGTTTGATGCCGACGATGCGATGATTCGCATTGATATGAGCGAGTTCATGGAAAAATTTGCCGTGAGCCGATTGGTGGGGGCCCCTCCAGGTTATGTGGGGTATGAAGAAGGTGGTATGCTGACCGAAAAAGTGCGTCGCAAACCCTATTCTGTGATCTTGTTCGATGAAGTGGAAAAGGCGCATCCCGATGTGTTCAATTTGTTGTTGCAGGTGTTGGATGAGGGACAGATGACCGATTCTATGGGACGGAAAATCGACTTCAGAAATACGGTGATTATCATGACATCGAACATTGGATCGAGGCAGTTGAAGGAGTTCGGCACAGGGGTGGGTTTTGGAACCCAGACCAAAGAAGTGAACCGGGAGCGCGACAGCAAGCAGGTGATAGAAGCCCAGTTGCGCAAGTTCTTCTCGCCCGAGTTTTTGAACCGAATCGATGATGTGATTGTCTTTAATTCTTTGGAGAAAGAGCAAATCATCAAGATTTTGGACGTGCGTATGGCGAAAATGTTGAAGCGCATTGGCGATATCGGTTACAAAGTGAATTTGAGCGATGCGGCGAAGACGTTCTTGGCCGATAAGGGATTTGATGCTGACTTCGGTGCGAGACCATTACAGCGTGCTTTGCAGAAATATCTGGAAGAGCCATTGGCAGAGCAAGTACTTCAGGGCAACTTGAAAGAAGGCGATGCCCTGTTGGTGGATCACGCGGAAGGGGCGGAGGAGTTGAACTTTACCCCCGTAAAGGCCATTGCTTCAGCTGCCGAAGTGCCCGCATTGGAAGAAGGCAAAACCGAAGAGGTTGCTGCAGCGCCAAAGAAACCGAGGGCAACCAAAGCCAAGACTGATAAGAAATCGGACGAGAATTAAAAAAACCGTCGGATATCCATGAATCGCAGACGATAGTACTGCGAACTCAAGACATCGTATCGAATGCCGCCGCTGGTGGCTGAATGAATGAAGTAAATTTCGGTGGGGGTAACCTCCGTGATGATGCCTACGTGTCCCATGACGCGCCTGCTGAGACTGTGGCCCTTAAAGCAAATAACATCACCTGGCCTGGCATGAGCCAACGGTACATGAACCCCTGCGTTGTGAAATAGGGATGAACTCGCTGGTGTGCGAATGCCCAAAGTGGTGTTGTAACAATAGCCCACGAAGCCACTGCAATCGAAACCCGCGGGTGTTTTGCCGCCGCCGCGGTAATGTGTGCCCAAATGCTTTCCTGCTTCCCGCAACAGCGAGTTGATGGCCACCAAATCGGTATTGTCGTCACCTACCAACGAGTCGGTTTGTGCCGATAACAGGTTGGTGGTAAAGAGAATAACGGCAAGAACGATTTGTTTGATCACAGCGAGTATTTTGGGTGTTGCGTTGAAGATTATGGATGATTTGAGTTGGGGTTAAGGCAAGTAAGTGAGCATTTTCTTGTAACGCTCGCTGTAAGTTTGTCCGGTTTTTCCTCCTTTTTCTGCCCAACGTTTTTTCATGTTGGCCACCCGGTTTCCTGGATCGGGGTGGGTACTGAGAAACTCAGGAATGTTCACTTGGTGCTTCTCTTTTTGGATTTTCTCGAAGAATCCCGCCGCACCAACGGGGTTGTAGCTGGTCTGATATAGCCAATCTACAGAACAATTGTCGGCCTCAGTTTCAGCATCTCTCCCAAAGCTCAATTGAGCCAGGCTCGTAGCTACTTGCAGCAGTTGGGCTTTGTTGGTTCCAAAAATGAGTTCCAACAGCAAATTGGCACCAAACTCCCGGGTCATGGCATCGGTTGAATGTCTTTTCTCGGCATGCGCCATCTCATGTCCCATTACGCCCGCCAATTGGTCTTCGCTTTCAAGGTATTTCATCAAGCCGGTGTACACGTAAATGTATCCCCCCGGAGTGCAGAACGCATTTTGAATGGTGTCGTTATGAATAATTCTCACGCGCCATGGGAAATCGCTTTTGTGCACCAACAAATTGGTGTTGAGGATGGTGTCGCGAACGCCGTAAATGTATCGATACAAGGAGGCATTTTTGGCGGAATCCATCACCACCGCAGCTGAACCCGTTTCAAAACTACTGGCTACTTGCTGTCCTAAGGCTACGTCTTGTTCTACTGGGAAAATATTCACTTTCCCCAACCAATTCGAGCAACTCGACAGGGTGAAAAGTCCCAAAATGATGGCTGTAATCAAAGAAATTCGTTTGTTCATGGCTTTTTCGCGTATCCCCCTTTAGCCAAAAATAATGCCAAAATGCCCGTGGACCGGAAATCTCCTAGCCCAATGGTTAAAATGGGTAACCGATGCCTATGGCGATGGCGGTTTCATCGAGCAAATACCTGCCCATGCTGCCCGAGACTTGTTTGGTCATCACCCATCGCTGGTCGGTGGGTTTGCTTGGGTCGCGGATGGGAAGTCCCCAATCGATGCGAAACAGGAATACACTTAAATCGAAACGAAAGCCGATGCCGGTATTCACCGCCACTTCAGACAAAAAAGTATTTCGATTGATGACGCCATAACCGTTGGTGGAGCCCGCAGCACTGAGGTTCCAAATGTTACCGGCGTCTAAAAACAGGGCGCTTTCAATGAAGTGTTTGATCAGGGTAAACCGATATTCTAGGTTGGCTTCGAGCAAGAATTCTCCACTTCTATCGATGATGGATCCGGAACTTCTTGGGGTGTTTCCCGGTCCGATGCCTCGAGGTCGCCACCCCCTCAAACTGTTACTGCCCCCGATGAAATATCGTTTGTCGTAAGGAATTACATTGCTGTTCCAATACGGCAGCGCCATTCCGAAGTTGGCCCTGAAAGCGATGCTGTTCAATTCGTCGATGTTTTGATGGATGCGAATTTCCGATTCCATTTTGGCATACTGGAAATAATTCACACCCAGAAACTGGTAGGAACTATCAGGGTTGTAGTTGGGCTGAAACAAATAGCGTGCAAGTCGGTGCCAGTTGCCGGATGTTTCAAATCCTACCCGACCAAAAAAGTACGTTTGTCCGGGTTTGTGTCGGTTGTTGGTATAAATGGCCCCCAATTTGGCTGCGGTAATGAATTGGTCAGTAAATACCCGCTTTACAAAATCTTGGTCGAGCTGTGGCAATCGCGGCAAGAACGAAGGGTTGATTTCGTTTCGGTTGAAGCTGAGTTCGAGGGGGGTGTAATACCAACTGAAATTGGGTCTGATGAATTGCAAAGATACCGAGGCAGGCAGGGCGCTTCGCTTGAAATTGGGGTTGTTTTCTGCCTGATAACTCAACGAGAAGACGGTGTTTTTTCGCTGGTAAGGGTTTTTCAATTTGAACTTCTCCAAAATGGTAAAGTTGGGCAGCGAGAGGGTCATGTTGAAACCCTGCTGCAATCCGTACTGAAAATTGCCCAAATCGCCGCGTTTGAAGATGGCTTCATACGAAGTGATGGAGCTGATTTTTAAACTTTCGCCATTGCCGAGGGCGTTTCGGTTGTTGAACGACATGATGCCGGCCAAACCGAACGAGCGTTGGCTTTGAGTTTGGAAGTTGGTACCCGAACTACCTTGGGGCGAATAGAGGGCTTGGGGCTCTATTTGGGTATAAATGCGGGGAACGGCTTTGGCCACGATGCGCGTGATGATGAGTCCGCGTGCCGAATCCACTTCTTGGTGGAGGTCAACATAGGAAAACAGGGCCATATCGACCAGCCCAACATAGGTTTGGTTGGTGACCGATTGCGAAAACCATCGTCCAGAATCGATCAAAATAACCTTTTCCATCACTTGGGATTTGATGGGGTAGTGGTTTAGTGTGAGGTGTTTGCCGCGGCTATGAACGGATTGCGGATAGCGGTTGCTTTGATAAATGTCTGAACAAATGAGGGTGAAATGGGTGGCTCCAAAACGGTATCGTTGGAATTTTTGCTTGGCGTTGGGGTTGTCGAGCTTGAGGAATACGGCGCCTTCTTTTTTATTTTGAAGCGTATCGATTTCATAGCGAAACAAATCGGGCTGTGCTTCGAAATAGCCACGGTCGCGCAGTTCTAAGGTTAGCTCTTCTTTGGCTGCATTGAGGTCGTTCAGGTTAATGGGCCACCACAACCGATACGCGATGTTTTGGGCAACGAGACTATCGATCAGGGGCCTGAGGGCGGTATCTGCGGGCTGTCGGAAAAATGAATTGAGGCGGTAGGCTTTGCCGGGTTCTACTTGGTAAACCACCTGGGCTTTTCGGGGGCCGAGGACCGTGCGATAGGTGACTTGGGCATCGAAATACCCCATGTTGAACAGTTGGTTGGAGATGTTTTCTGCCGATAGTTGCACCAGCGCGGAATCGAGCAGCACTGGGGGCTCTCCCAATTTTTTTCTCAGGGTGCGACGCCATCCCACCGAGTCTGATAGTTCGGGGTATTTTTCATTGGTTCCCAGGGCGTAGGCCCAAAGAAAGACCGGCAATTTATTGAACAGCACCCGTTTGTTGGGGCGATGCAAAATTTGTGCTTTGATGTCGGCATCGGGGGCCGATTTTTTGGGGATTTGAACGATGTTTTTCTTCAGCAGGTATTTGCCATCGGGGATGCTTTTCTTTACTCCACAGGCCTGCAGAATGGCGATGACGCTCAGCAGCCATAGGTACTTCCGCAGAAAACCGTGATATTTGCTATCAGAATATGCCATCCATTGCTCAAATCAAGCACATCGCTTCGTTGCGCATGCCTAAGTTTAGGCAAAAATATGGGCAATTTGTGGTGGAGGGCCGCAAAGCGGTGGAGGAAGTATTCCACAGCGGTTGGCAGGTGGAGGGAATTTGGGCCACTCAGGGATTTGCGGACCGCCATGCGCCGGGGTATCCCTTCCAGCTCATGAGCGAGGAGGAAAACAAAAAATGTACGGCCTTTGACACAGCTCCGGGTGTGATGGCGCTGGTGAATATGCCGAAATACGAGGGTTTGCGTAAGGATATGCCTTTTGTTTTGGCTTTAGATGGCATCAACGATCCGGGGAATATGGGTACCATCATTCGCTTGGCAGATTGGTTTGGATTGACGCAGATTGTGGCCTCGCCCGACAGTGTAGATGCGTTCAATCCCAAGTGTTTGGCGGCTACGATGGGTTCTTTTTTGCGTGTGGCGGTGGTTTATGCTCCGTTGGACACAGTGGCTGCGGGCAAAACGGTGTATGGGGCCTATTTGCATGGTGAAAACGTTCACGGTTTGGTTATGGCGCCCAACAGCATGTTGCTCATTGGTTCTGAATCGCACGGGATTCGAGAGGCCTCGGCGAAGTTGGTAACACATCCCATCACCATTCCGGGGAAGGGACAAGCGGAGTCGTTAAATGCGGGGATGGCCACGGCGATTCTGCTCGACAATCTCTTGCGGTAGTTGGTTGGTTTGCGGGTGTTTTCGCCGCACAGACCCCCTGAAAATTTCGTATATTTGTAATTAGCCCTTGGCAGAAAATTCATGCAAACCGGGATTCGACAAAAACTCAACGATTTTATCAAGATGCATTACCGTCAGCGACTGATTCGCGGTGGGATGGCTGCGGTGGCGTTGGGCTTGTTCATTTTTGGGGTGGGTTTTATGGTTGAGCACAATTTGTGGTTGGAATCGAAGCATCGTGCGGTGTTGTTCTGGGTGATGTGGGCACTGTTTTTACCGATATTGGGTTTGGGGGTGGTTCGACCTTGGCTACAGATGCTGGGGGTAGGAAAAACCTTGTCCCAGAAAGAGGCTGCGCAGTGGATCGGGAATTATTTTCCTGCGGTTTCGGATAAGTTGATCAACTTGTTGCAGTTGGAGGATATGGCGGGGGTGCAATCGGGCAATGCGCTGTTGTTGGCCAGTATTGAGGAGAAGACGATGGCGTTGCGACAGGTGCCGTTTTTGCAGGCGTTGGACTGGCGAAAGCACAGAAAATGGGTCTATCGATTGGGGTCGTTTTTGTTGTTGCTGTTGGGTTTGGGGTTGTATGAATCTTCGGAATTGTTGCAGGGTGCGTCGCGGGTGTTTCAATACCAACGCGAGTTTGTTCGACAGGCGCCATTTTCGTTGCGATTAACCCAGGGAGAATTAACGGTTCAGGAGGGCGGAGATGTTTTATTGCAGTGGCAAGTAGAGGGGGCTGTGATGCCCGAGGTGGTGGAAGTGAAGCTGGGAGATCAATGGCGTAGGGCCCGGAGAATCAAGCCGGGGGTGTTTTCTTTTTCGATGGAAGACGTTACCGAGGATGCATTGCTGACGGTTAGGGCGATGGATTTTGTGGTGGCGGAACATCAGATAACAGTGAAAAAATTGCCACATTGGCAAGCCGTGGAGGTCTATGCAGATTTTCCGGAATACACGGGCCTTGCCGATGGGGTATTGTCTCAAACGGAGGTTTTGGAAGTGGTGGAGGGTACAAGGTTGCAGTACAAATTCAAAGGCGAACAGGTATTTGGCTGGCGGGTAGGTGCCTCGTTTCAACAGATTTTACGCGGGGGAGGACAGCGGTTGCAGAACACCGAAACAGGGGCCAACTATAAATTCCAGGCCATGAAGGATCAGCGATTGGTGTTTGCCATGGAGGGACCGCAAGGCTTGAGCAAAGACACGTTACAGAGTGCGTTGGTGGTGAGGGCGGATGCGTTCCCATCGATTCAGATTGAGACGGTGGCCGATACAGTGCGCATGGGTACTTGGTATTTTGCGGGGCTGGCCAGCGACGATTATCAGGTGAGGGAGGTAGACTTTTTGTATCGCGTTGCGGGCAAGAATGCTCCTTGGAGAAAAACGGTGTTGTATGAGGGCCTAACGCCGCAGTGGGCATTGACTCATGCCATTGATTTGGCGGGGTTGGGTGTAAAGGGGGGTGAGGCGTTGGAGTATCAGTTTGCGGTGAAGGACAATGATGGACTCAGGGGCGGAAAGACCTTTAGAACCCCGATAATGACCTTGGAGCGTATGGGGGCAGAAAAGGCCACCCAATGGTTGGAAAAACAAGAGGCGGGCCTCGGTGCGGGGATGAGTAAGTCTTCAAAAACGTTGAAGGAGTTACAAAAGGAATCTCAAAAATTGCAAGAATCGTTGCAGCAAAACCAAAGCGGTTGGGATCAGGAGAATAAAATCAAGCATTGGTTGAACGAACAGCAAAAAATGGTGGAGTCGCTCAAACAGTTAGAGAAGAAACAATCGGACATCAACAAGCAGAAAAATGCCTCGAATCCTCCCTCCGAGGAAATGCAAAAGAAGAAAGAGGCATTGAACAACCGCATGAAGCAACTGACCTCGCCTGAAATGCAAAAGCTCATCGAGGAGATCAATCGTTTGTTGGAGCAAAAAGCGAGCAAAGAGCAGTTGCAGGAAAAGATGCAAAAACTGAATCAGATGAGTCAGGAATCGTCGAAGGAATTGGAGAAACTGATGGAGCAGTTGAAGCAGTTGGAATTGGAGGAGGCGATGGAGAATCAGATAGATCGCATGCAGGAATGGGCAGAAAAAGAAGAGGCCTTGCAGCAATCGTTGGAGCAGGAAAAGGGCAAAGAGGTATCGGATGGGGTAAAGCAAGCACAAGAGGCGCAGAATGAGGCCTTGAAAGACATCGAACAGGGCATGCAAGACATCGAACGGAAGAATCAGGACTTAGAAAAGCCCATGGATTTGAAGGCTGGAGAGACAGAGCGGAAGGAGGCGGAAGACGCGGCGAAAAAGGCATCCCAGGAGATGAAAAACAACCGAAAATCTGGGGCTACGGAGCAAATGAAGCGGTCGGCACAGAAGATGAAAGAAGCCATGCAAAAGATGCAAGATGCGTTTGAACAGGAGCAAAAACAGCGAATGGCCGAAGACTATCAGGCATTGAGGGCTTTGTTGGAGAATTTGATTGATGCCTCGAACCGACAAGAGGCGATATTGACAGAGTTGCGGAAAATGAACCCCGACAACCCCAAGCAGGTGGCTTTGAACCGGGAGCAAATGCGTTTGAAGGAATCGTTGATGTTTATCGAAGACAGTTTGATGGCTTTGGCGAAACGACAGACCATGATCAACCAATTTGTAACGCGGGAAATGAGTCGGGTAAACGGAGAGATGGCTATGTCGTTAGAGAAAATGAAGGTGAGGAATCCGCGGTCGGCGGCTCAGCATCAGCAGTTTGTGATGACGGGGTTGAACAATTTGGCGGATATGTTGATGGAGAGTTTGCAAAACATGCAGCAGCAGATGAACAGCGAGCAGAAGAAAGAGGGGGATAAAAGCTGCGACAATCCCAACAAATCTGGGCAGGGAAAACAGGGTAAGCCCAAGCCGGGGAGTAAGTTGAGTGAGTCACAGAAGGCATTGGGAGAGCAATTGAAGAAAATGCAACAGCGGAAGCAGGGTAAGCCCGGGCAAGACGGGAAGCCACAGGGAGGGAGTCCGCAATCGCCGGGTGAAAATGGGGAGCCATCGCAGCGCGAATTGAACGAAGAATTGGCGAAAATGGCATTGATGCAAGAGGCATTGCGCAGGCAGGTAGAATCGTTGCGGAAAGAACTCGGTCAGGAGGGAAAGCAGGGAATGTCGAATGCCTTGCAAGAAGTGGAGAAGTTGATGGAGCAAAACGAGAAGGACTTGGTGAATGGCAAGGTAACGCCGCAGTCGTTGGAGCGACAAAAGCAGATCATGACGCGGTTGTTGGAGCACGAGAAGGCGGAGAGAAAACAGGACCAGGAGGATAGGAGGGAATCGAACCAAGCGCCCAATTTTGTACCCACGGTGCCGCCCGAATTGGTGGAGGAAACGCGTAAAAAGGCCAGTGAGCGCGAGGCGCTTCGGAGGATTCAGCCGGCGTTTAAGCCCTACTACAAACAAAGCGTGCAGAAATACCTACAGATTTATTCGCGGTAAAAGTATCTTTGCAGTCACATGTCGAAGATTACCATTACTGCTGCACTTCCCTACGCCAATGGACCGGTTCACATTGGGCATTTGGCTGGGGTATATATTCCTGCTGACATTCATGCGCGCGTTCAGCGTTTGCGTGGCGAGGAGGTTTTGTTTATTTGCGGCAGTGATGAACACGGGGTGCCCATTACGCTGCGGGCCCGCAAAGAGGGGATTACGTCTCAAGATGTGGTGGACCGATACCACAAAATCATCGGCGATTCTTTCAGGGAGTTGGGTATTTCGTTTGATATCTATGCGCGCACATCGAGCGGAACCCACAAGGAACTGTCGCAAGCGTTTTTCAAGAATTTGTACGATAAGGGCGCTTTCAAGGAAATTCGCTCTGAGCAATATTACGATGAGCAGGCGGGACAGTTTTTGGCCGATCGATACATTGTTGGAACCTGTCCTTCGTGCAAAAGCGAGGGGGCTTATGGCGATCAGTGCGAGAAATGTGGTAGTACATTGAGTCCCACCGAACTGCTAAACCCCACATCGGCTTTGAGCGGAACGGTGCCGGTGAAAAAGGAAACCATCAACTGGTATTTGCCTTTGGATGAGATTCAAACATCGTTTTTGAATGACTGGCTGGGTTCGAAATCGCATTGGAAGAGCAATGTTTACGGACAGTGCAAGAGTTGGTTGAATGAGGGTTTGCGTGCAAGGGCGATGACTAGGGATTTGGAGTGGGGGGTGCCTGTACCACTGGAAGGGGCTGATGGAAAAGTGTTGTACGTGTGGTTTGAGGCGCCCATTGGGTATATTTCGGCTACGAAGGAATTACGTCCTACCGACTGGGAACAGTGGTGGACGGGTGATTCTCGTTTGGTTCATTTTATTGGCAAGGACAACATTGTGTTTCACTGTATCATATTCCCGGCGATGTTGCATTTGCGGGGTGATGGGTATGTGTTGCCGGAGCAGGTGCCTGCGAATGAGTTTTTGAATTTGGAGGGACAGAAGATATCGACCAGTCGAAATTGGGCGGTATGGTTGAATGAATATTTGGAGGAGTTGCCGAACCGGAAGGACGAGTTGCGGTATGTGTTGACATCAATTGCGCCGGAGACCAAGGATAGTGAATTTACGTGGAAGGATTACCAGACGCGGGTAAATTCTGAGTTGGTGGGGATTTTGGGCAATTTTGCGAACCGGGTATTGGTGTTGATGCAGAAGTATTATGGGGGTGTGATGCCTCAAGTTGACGGGATTCGGGAACCTTTTGCTTTGTTTGATCGCGGGGTTCAGGGTGCGCATCCTATGGTGTTGGAATACGTACAGCCGGTGGTTGATTTGTTGTTTAACTACCAATTTAGGGACGCCCAATTCAAGATGATTGAATTGGCCCGTTTGGGCAATAAATATTTGGCGGAGCACGAGCCTTGGAAGTTGGTGAAGACGGATGCTGAGGCTACGGCGATGGTATTGAGCGAGGCGGTTCAGGTGTTGTACAATTTGGCCTTATTGATGGAGCCATTCATGCCTGAGGCGAGTGGGCGATTGCTGTCGCAGTTGGGCGCTAGCGTAAGCGAGGACCAGAAAAAACAGTTTTGGATGGCGCAGGGCGGACCGGGTTTGTGGATGGAATTGGGGGCAGGACATGCTTTTGGGTCGGCCGGATTGTTGTTCCAGAAGATCGAGGACGAGGTGATAGAGGCGCAGATTGCGAAGCTGCAGGCTACGGCTGCGGCGAGTGCTGCGGCGAGTGGTGGTTTGAGTGGAACGGTGGCTTCTGCACCTGGGACAGGACCCGCCGGAGGCGGGGCCGTTGAGTCTGAGGTGGAGGCCAAAGCGGAGGTAACCTACGATGATTTTGCGAAATTGGATTTGCGTGTTGCCCAGGTGATTGCTTGCGAAAAAGTGGAGAAGGCCGATAAATTATTGAAGTTGACCTTGCAAGTGGGCAGTGAAGAGCGCACGGTGGTATCGGGCATCGCCTTGCATTTTCAACCCGAAGAAGTGGTGGGTAAGCAGGTGTTGTTGTTGGCCAATTTGGCGCCGCGCAAAATGCGTGGTATTGAGAGTCAGGGCATGATATTGATGGCAGAAGACGCCGATGGAAAATTGGTGTTCATGAGTCCTTCCAGCAACGTGGCACCGGGCAGCGGGGTTTCGTGATTGTGGTGGTTGCGTTTGGCCTCTAGGGCGAGTTTCATGAATGTATCAACAATGGTTTGGTTGCTCCAAAAGTGATTTTGGGGGATTTCTGTGTTGGTATTGCCGTCGAAATATTGGTCTACTTCTGCGCCAAAATGAATATCGATGTCGTACAGGACTTTGGCCCCCAGTGATTTTAACGCTTCTGCATTGCAGTGTTGCTCGTACTGTCCTTTGATGGGTATGCTAATGATTTTTTTGCCCATGAATAGGGCTTCTGCTGGGGTTTCAAATCCGCCTCCGGTGATGATTCCTTGCGAGTGAATCATGGAATGGGAAAACGATTCTTTGCCAAGGGGAAACAGGGTGCAGTTGTTTTTGACCTCTTGTTTTGCCACTTCCGCGCTAAAAATGTGAAATTTGAGGTGGGTGAGACTTTTGAATTGACGCATCAATTCTTCGATGCCATATTGTGCCAAATAAACGGTGATATGTCCCTGGTTGGTAGGCAGTGAAGTTCGGATGGTATCGCCGATGATCGGGGGCAGGATATTGGGGTGATAGGGTTGGAAGTGCAATCCAATGTAATGCGATGCCGGGGCAAAATGTGTGAGCACATATTCTCCCAGGCGGTCGATTTTCGCAGGTCTGGGCGATTCGGGGTATTGGAAACTGGCTTGATGCCCAATTTGTACACTGAAAACTTTTTTGCGTTTGCAGGCCATGGCGGTAATGAAATCAAAGTCGTTGATGACCAAATCATAGTCTTCCACCGGCAGATTTTTAATATCGCGCCAAAGCTGAAGGGGATTGATTTGTTTGGCCATGCGCTTGTAGTTGAGGCCGCCGCCGTGTTTGTAGAACAAACTCACCCCTTTGCTTTTGTATCTAACCGGCAATTGCACGGGCAGGTGGGCATTGTTGCCGCTGAGCATCACATCGACTTCCCCATATTTTTGCAACAGGGGGATGATTTCCGCGGCACGGCTAATGTGGCCGTTTCCAGTGGCTTGAACGGCATATAGAATTTTCATGTGAATGAGATGGCGGTTGGATTTCCCACAATGGCGGCAATTTGTTGTCCGAGCACATCGGGGAGCACAGGTTTTTTTAAGGCATTGAGTTCGTCGAGTTCGGCGCTGGGCATGGTTTTCTTGCGGTTAGAAATTGGGTGCTGATAAACGCTCCAAGCTTGATCATTGTATTCAAGGGCGGTGAGATTTTCAATCCAATCGCCTGAGTTGAGGTATAATACTTCTCCTTTTTCTGTTTTGATGATGCGTTGCTGTGGCTGGTGGATGTGTCCGCAAATCACGGTGTGGTATTGAGCATCGATGGCCAAGGCTGCGGCGGTTTCCTCGAAGTTGTTGATCCATGAAACGGCTTTTTTAACACTCTCTTTCACCCGTTTGCTTAAGCTCATGCGTTCTTTGCCCATCAGTTTGAGCAGTTGATTGATGCGGTGGTTGAGCCAGATCAGGAGGTCGTAGCCTTTGCCGCCGAGCTGCGCCAATAATTTGGCCGATCCTTGGGTGGTGGCGTCGAAAACATCACCGTGAAAAATCCAGACCTTCTTTCCGTCGAGTTGTAAGACCAGTTTATCGTCGAGCAGAATATTCCCCAACTGCGTGCCGGAGTATCTCCGAAGGGCTTCGTCGTGGTTGCCTGTGATGTAATAAACTTGGGTGCTTTGGGTGCTGAGTTTGAGGATTTCGCGAATCACTTGCATGTGTTGTGGCGGGAAATACGATTTTCGAAATTGCCAGATATCGATGATGTCGCCATTGAGCACAAGAATTTCTGGTTCGATGGATTTGAGGTAATCACAGATTTCTTGGGCATGGCAGCCGAACGTTCCCAGGTGGAGGTCGCTAAGGATGCAAACCTGTACAGCTCTTTTTGAAGTGTTCATCTGCACACGAAATACCTGTTGGTATGTTGGTTTATTGGGTTGTAAATGAGGTTTTTATGTTGCGATGTTGTTAGCGAAATGTTTTGGATGTTACCGCTTTGTTTTCTTGTTTTGTTAATGTTAAATAAACATATCCTTATCCAATCCTTAATGATGTGTGGGTAAAGCCTTCTCCATATTTGAAGTTTGGATTTTAAAGCCCATCATTTTGAAAAAATTATTGATTAACAGGGATATAAGTTGGCTGTCGTTCAACGGCCGGGTGTTGCAAGAGGCGGAAGACGAGCAGAATCATTTGCATGATCGGTTGCGTTTTTTGGGTATTTTTTCGAACAATTTGGATGAGTTTTTTCGTGTGAGGGTGGCCACATTGAACCGAATGGTGAAAGTAGCGCCGAGCAAAGCCAAGATGCATTTGGAGCAAAATCCCGATAAAATTTTGTCGCAGATTATGTCGGTGGTGCTCTCTCAGCAAGCACAATTCGAAAGAATTTACCGGGAATTGGTGGCTGAAATGGAGTCGAAAAGAATCTTTTTCAAGACCGATAAACAACTCAACAAGGCCCAGAAAGAGTTTGTAGAGAATTATTTTGAGGAGCGATTGCATACCCGCATCGTGCCGTTAATGATTGAGTCGATTCCAGCCATGCCGTTATTGAGGGATCGTTCTGTGTATTTGGCTTGTGTGTTGGGACATACGCAAAGTGCCATGATGCATCGCTATGCATTGATAGAAATCCCGGTGGGTGATTTGCCGAGGGTGGTGGTGTTGCCATCGGCCAAGGGTACCCAGGACCTCATTTTGCTCGAGGATATTGTTAGGTACAATTTGCCTTACTTGTTTGCGCCGTTTGGGTTCGATAAGTTCATGGGACACCTCATCAAGGTTACCCGCGATGCCGAGTTGGATTTGGATAGTGATTTTCACACCAACCTCATCGACGATTTGGAGAAAGGATTGAAAAATCGCAAAAAGGGAAAGGCGACGCGGTTTGTGTACGACAAGCAAATTGATCCCAACTTGTTGGATTTTTTGATGCGTAGGTTGGGATTGAACAAAAAGGATCACATGGTTCCTGGTGGGCGGATTCACAATTTCAAAGACTTCATGGACTTTCCTAAGGAGGTGTTTCAAGACCGTGAATCAAGGCCAAAACCCTTCGTACATCCGTTGTTGGTGCAGCCATGTAGAATCATGGATGTGATTGCCAAGCGCGATGTGATGTTGCATTTTCCTTACCATTCGTTCGACAGTGTGATTGATTTGTTTCGGGAGGCTGCGATTGATCCGGCGGTGGTTAGTATTCGGGTTACTTTGTATCGGTTAGCCAAAGATTCGAGGGTGATCAATGCGTTGATCAATGCGGTGAGAAATGGAAAGCAGGTGTCGGTAGTGATAGAATTAAAGGCCCGTTTCGATGAAGAGGCGAATTTGATGTGGAAGCGCAGGCTGGAGGAGGAAGGTGTGCGCGTGTATATTGGATTGCCGGAGATGAAAATCCATGCCAAAATTTGTGTGATTAAGCGGCGCGAATTTAATCGGACCACCCAGTTTGGGTTTGTGAGTACGGGCAATTTGAATGAGAGTACTGCGAAAGTGTATGCAGATCATTGTTTGCTGACATCGAACCGACAAATTATGGCGGATATCAACCGTGTTTTTGATTGTTTGGAGAGGCCGGTGCCCAATTTGGCCACATTGAAAACTTGCAAGGTGTTGGTGCCTGCCCCGGTAAACATGCGCAAGCATTTCTTGGGGTTGATTGCCAAACAATCGGCCTTGGCGAAGAAAAAGAAAGAGGCGGGGGTGATTGTGAAATTGAATAGTTTGTCAGACGAGCTTCTGATTGATGAATTGTATGGGGCGGCCAAGCAGGGGGTTGATTTGGGGTTTGTGATTCGGGGGATTTTTTGTGCCGTTATGGATCAAAAAGCGTTCAAAAAAGCGCCCAAAACCTTGTCGATTGTGGATCAATACCTAGAACATGCCCGTGTCTTTATTTTTGGGAAGGGTGAAGGGCAGCAAATATTTATTTCTTCGGCGGATTGGATGGTGAGAAATTTGGATCACCGTGTGGAGGTGGCTTGTCCGATTCACGACATTGAGATCAAAGAAGAATTATCACATATTATGAACATCCAATTGGCGGAAAATGAAAAAGCACGAATTTTGGATGCGACACTGAAAAACGACTACGTAGAGCGGGAAGCATCGGAAGCGGTGGTGAGGTCACAGGTAGCGATTTATCAGTATTTAAAAGACAAAACATACAGTATTGAATCTAGGGGCCATTGATATCGGATCAAATGCGGTGAGATTGTTGGTCGCCCAGGCCGTTCCGTACGAAAATGAAGTCGATTTTACCAAGTTGAGTTTGGTCAGGATTCCTTTGCGGTTGGGCTTGGATGTGTTTCAGGATGGGTGCATAGGGGGTGAAAAGGCGGAGGCTTTGTTGAAGAGTATGCAAGCGTTCAAATTGCTGATGGAGGTGTACGGGGTAGAGCGATACCGGGCTTGTGCTACATCGGCGATGCGAGATGCAAGCAATGGGGTAGAAATCGCGAAGAACATCGCGCAGAAAACCGGCCTTGAAATCAATATTATATCGGGCAAAGAGGAGGCGGCGATCATTTACGATACGCACATGAAGGAGGCGGGTTTGGAGGAGGCGACGCGGTTGTATGTAGACGTGGGCGGGGGAAGTACGGAGTTGACGTTGTATGCCCAGGGCAAGCGGATTTTGCAAGATTCGTACAATGTGGGTACGATTCGTTTGATGCATGGCACGGTGGATACGAAGGTTTGGGATGAGATGAAAGCAGCGGTAAAACGCAGTGTGAAGGGATTGAAATCGCTGGAGGTAATTGGTAGCGGCGGGAACATCAATAAATTGTTTTCCATTAGTAAGTCGAAGCAAAATGGCGGACTGTCGAGACAGGAATTGGAGGGTTTTTTCAAGGAACTTTCGGGTTTGTCGGTAACGGATCGCATGCACCAATACAATTTGCGACAGGAGCGCGCCGAGGTGATTGTGCCGGCGTTGCAGATTTATACATCGGTGTTGAAATGGGCTGGCGTGGAATCCATTGAGGTGCCGCGCATTGGTTTGGCGGATGGGTTGATTCGCGAGCTGTATTATGAGTAACGCGACAAATTTCGTTCTGGTAAAACTCAGAGCACCTTCAGCTTTGCTGTAATCAACTTTATGGCCAAATATAATAGCACAAAAAATGTCCAAAATGGAATTGGAAAAGTTATTATCATCCAGCGAATTTCACGATTATTGGGTTTCGGCAAATTAATTGGCCAAATTGAAATCATCCAGTTTAAAATATCTGCTTTTGATTTCATTTTTATTTGGGCGATTGAACAACACAAAATTCATTGCGACCGAGTCAATATGAGGTAATCATACTGTTCAATTTGGATTAACTTTTATTCTTAAAACAGAATTGTTTTAATTATTCGTTTACATGCAGTTGATGTGAAGTATAATCCAAGTGATTAAGTTTGGTTATGCCATTTAGACGCTTACAGCCATTGGTCATTGTTGCAATAGGAGTATTTTTTGTTCAACTCGGAAATGCTCAGCAATTTGAAGTTCCGGGCAGGGATGAATATGCCAAAATAAAATTGAATGGGCCATCGGTTCTACCCAGCGGCAGGTATGTGAAACCTGCTGGTGAGTTGAAATTGGTGACGCGTGCACCCTATGGTTTGGCGGTATCTAAAGATGAGCGAACGGCGGTTGTGCTGCACAGCAATGCGATTTCTATTGTTGATTTATCGAACAGTGAAATGGCTGTTTCTCGATTCCCATCATACGACGGGAAAAATCGGGATGTTATCAAGGGTGCGTCATTTGTAGGGGCCTGTTTTTCTG
>JBJTNN010000196.1:0-3085 GCA_046074125.1 Bacteroidota bacterium | reverse complement strand
TGAATCCGGGCCCATTCGAAGGCGCAGAAAAAGGCGATGACAAACATGAGTATCGACAAAGTAGCGGGCGAAAGCAGGATGCAACCCACAACGGTTATCGCATAGAAAAATCCGGAGATGGCGCGCAGGGTGAAATTGTTCATGGCGTTATTTTTTGAGGGTGAGGAAAAGTCCGGCTGATGTAATCGGAATGGCCAAAATGTATACGGCGGGCTGGGCTAACCAAGCTTCGGCGTTGAAGAAAATGCCTGTTTTTTGGAATTGCTGTAGTGCGAGGAAGTGCATGAGCACGGTGCTGCCGTTGAAAATGAAGTGCGAGAGGGTGGAATACCAAAGCGAGCCGGTGGCGACATAGACCAGTCCGAAGAGCAAGCCCATGGCGAAAATGCCCACGAATTCGAAGGGCGAAAAGTGGATGGTAGCGAAAACGAAAGCTTGAAAGAGTATGGCGCTCCGTCGTTTTTGAAAACTTTGCGCGGCCAGGGTGGTGATGAGTCCGCGGAAGACATATTCCTCAAACAGGGCGGGCATGAGGGCCAGGATGAACAGGCAGACAAAGAGTTCTGGGAGGGTTTCCATGTCGAGCATCGCCTCAAAAATGGCTTGACGTTTGGTGTCGAGCAGGGCAAACGCCCGGGAAAAATCGCCCAGCGGAAGGTGTTTGAAAAATGCGGTAGACAGGGCCACGAGGGGGATCATGCCAATGGCTAGGAGGGTGGAGCCCAGGAGTTTTTTTGGACTCAACGATTGGGTATAGCCGCCAATTTCATTGGGTTTGTATTGTGCGATGAGGGTAATGAGCAGGGCGGGTATGGCCATGAAGGCGGTGAATTGCAGTAAGTTGCCCCAGCGCAATACGTTGATGCCCAAGGCGGTACGCGAAGGGTGGTTCAGCAATTGCGAGGTTTGTTCTGCGGTTAACCCGTATAGGACTTTGCCCATGAGTTGGGAGAGTCCCAAGCCCACCAAGCTAAAAACGATGATGGTGAAGAGCAGGGCGCCTACGCCCCACAGATTTCTGAGTGGATTGGTGGAAGGGGTTTGTGAAAGCATCCGTAACTTTGCAGCAAAGTTGGTAAAAATTGGCGACATAGCGTTGGGAGAATTTCCGTTGTTGTTGGCACCCATGGAAGACGTGAGTGATCCGCCGTTTCGGTTTGTGTGCAAGCAGCATGGGGCCGATTTGATGTACACCGAGTTTATCAGCAGCGAGGGGTTGATTCGCGATGCGGTTAAGAGTCGACAAAAGCTGGATATTTTCGATTATGAACGTCCGATAGGCATCCAAATTTTCGGTGGCGACGAGGAGGCGATGGGTTTGGCGGCCAAGATTGTGGATGCTACGCAGCCGGATTTGTTGGACATCAATTTTGGTTGTCCGGTGCAGAAGGTGGTTTGCAAGGGCGCGGGTGCGGGGGTGTTGAAGGACATTGATTTGATGGTTCGATTGACATCCGCCGTGGTGAAAAGCACCTCTTTGCCGGTAACGGTAAAAACGCGGTTGGGCTGGGATGATAGCACCAAGAACATCGAAGAGGTGGCCGAGCGATTGCAGGATGTGGGGATTAAGGCTTTAACGATTCATGGCAGAACGCGGGTGCAGTTGTACAAGGGCGAGGCGGACTGGACATTGATTTCGAAGGTGAAGAACAATCCCAGGATACAGATTCCCATTTTTGGGAACGGCGATATCGATACGCCACAGAAGGCATTGGAATACAGAAATCGCTATGGGGTGGATGGGATCATGATAGGCAGGGCGAGCATTGGATATCCTTGGATTTTCAGGGAGGTGAAGCATTTCATGGCAACGGGTGAGGTGTTGGAAGGGCCCACGTTGGCAGAGCGCTTGGATGCTTGTAGAACCCATTTTGAGAAGAGTGTGGAATGGAAGGGACCTAAGGTTGGTGTGTTTGAAATGCGTAGGCATTATGCGAACTATTTCAAGGGGCTGCCGAATTTTAAGGATTTTCGGGTGAAGTTGGTGGGATGCGAGGTTCCGGACGAGATTCGGGCCACATTGGATCGCATTTTGGTGGAGTACGAAGGGTTGGTGAATTGAGAGTTTTCGTTACATTTGCTATAAATAGAAACTACTAACTATGAAAAAAACAATACTTTCTTTGATGGCTATGGTGTCGTTGGGTGCGTTTGCGCAGACAGGATACTACGTGGCTCCGGGTACTGGAACGGGTAATCCCGGCGGGTTGAATGGCGATGCAGAATACCCTCCAGGGGGTGGTTTACCCGCGGGATGGACAACGTTGTTGACCGGTCCTCAAAATGAAATGTGGAGTGCATCACAGAGTTTGCCCTTTGCATTCAAATTCAATGATCAGGATGTAACAAGCTACAAGGTGTCTGCCAATGGTGTTGTTACGTTTGATGTAGCTTCAACTACAACGCCTTCTGCGGTGAATGCCGATTTGCCAAGCTCGGGTCTTCCCAACCAATCGGTGTGTGTTTGGGGTGTAGGTGCAACCGCTTCGGGTGACTATGTAGTAACAAAAACTTTCGGAACTACAGGCAAGCGTCAGCACTGGATTCAGTACAACAGTTGTTCTGAAGCCAACATTGGAACGGGTTGGATTTATGCCAGTATCGTGTTGGAAGAGGGAACCAACAACATATACATCGTTGACCAGCGCTACAATGGTACTGCGGCTTCTAAAATTTCTGTGGGTATCCAAATTGACGGCAGCACTGCAATCAAAGTAAGTGGTACGCCTGCTTATGGTGTGAAAGCCGTAAACGACCCTACTACAGCGGATAACGTTTATTACACCTTCTTGCCAGGCAGTCAGCCTGCCGATGAAGCGGGTATCACTGCATTGAACTTGGGCAATTACATCAGTGTGAACAATGCACCGGTGGATATTGCATTCAGTGTGATTAACGGTGGTACCAACGCAATTACCTCTGTGGATGTAGAATACACAGTGGATGGTGGTGCAGCGGTGACGGGTACAATTACCGGATTGAACATTGCCTCTGGTGCTTCAGCCAACGTTTCTCATCCAACAAAATGGTCTGGGGTTACAGTTGGTTCACACGCCATTGCGGTTAAAATTGTCAAAGTAAACGG
>JBJTNN010000194.1:0-4493 GCA_046074125.1 Bacteroidota bacterium | reverse complement strand
TTTTGAGCGCCTCAGCCCTTTGGGGGCCAACGCCTTTTAAATACTCAATTCCCGTATCCAACCAATGGGGCATTTCGCGAAGATAAGTTATCTTCGCAGCATGCTTCAAGGAAAAACCGCCCTCATTACAGGTGCTTCTCGGGGAATCGGCAAGGGAATTGCCGAAGTTTTCGCCAAAAACGGATGTAATATCGCCTTCACTTTTGCTTCTTCGGTTGAGAAAGCACGGGCTTTTGAACAGGAATTGTCGTCTAGTTACGGCGTGAAAGTCAAAGGATATCAATCCGATGCAGCAAATTTTGATCAGAGCATGACATTGGCTGAAACGGTGATTGCTGATTTCGGTAAAATAGATTGTTTGATCAACAACGCGGGGATTACCCGGGATACGTTGATGTTGCGCATGACGGAGGAGCAGTGGGATGAAGTCATCGACACCAATTTGAAGTCGGCCTTCAACCTCACCAAGGCATTTTTAAAGCATTTTTTGGGCAACCGTGCGGGCAGCATCATCAACATGACCTCGGTGGTGGGTGTGATGGGTAACGCGGGACAGGCCAACTATGCAGCTTCTAAGGCGGGTATGATTGGGTTCACCAAGAGCATTGCCAAGGAGTTGGGCAGCAGAAACGTGCGTTGCAATGCAGTTGCACCTGGTTTTATTGAGACAGAAATGACGCATGCCTTGGATGAGACTGTGCGCAAGCAATGGGCCGATACCATTCCGTTGAAGCGTGGCGGTACTCCTGACGATGTAGCCAATGTTTGCTTGTTTTTGGCGAGCGATATGAGTGCCTACGTCACCGGACAGACCCTTTCGGTTTGTGGTGGTATGTTGATGTAATAGAGTTACAGGTAAGCGATTATGCCCTTAGATCAGCCCGAAGAGTTGTATCCATACGAAAAGAATATGGGGTTTTTCGATCACATCGATGAGCTCCGTAAACGGTTGTTTCGCGTTGCGGTTGTGTTGCTCGTGGGCACGGTGGTGGGATTCATTTATGTAGAGAAATTGTTTGAATGGATTGTATTGAGTCCATTCTCTCCCGATTTTTTTGGGTACCGATTTTTCTGCAAAGTGGGTAGGTCGTTGCTACACTCCGACGCCCTTTGTTGGACGCCTCCACCGTTGGTAATGCAGAGTCAACAAATTCAAGGACAGTTTGTTAGCGCATTTAAAATTGCGTTTGTTGTTGGGTTTGTCGTTGCTTTTCCGTATATTGTATATCAGATATGGGGGTTTATTAGGCCGGCGTTGAGTGAGAAGGAGATCAGAAAAACGCGGAGAAGTTTGTCGGTGGTGTCGTTGTTGTTTTTCACGGGCTTATTTTTTGCATATTTCTTTTTGGTGCCATTGGCATCGAACTTTTTGTTGGGGTATTCTTTGAGTCCTCAAATTCAGAATATCATCACAATTTCCAGTGTTACGGGGTTTGTAACGTTTATGAGTTTGGCTACGGGGTTGGTCTTTGAGCTTCCGGTGTTGATTTATGTGTTGGCCCGATTGGGGATTGTGAGCAGTGCTTTTTTAAGAAAGAACTGGCGGTATGCGATGGTGGTAATTTTCTTGATTGCGGGTGTTGCCACGCCTTCGCCGGATTTCTTCAGTCAGTTGTTGTTGGGAACGCCCTTGATGGGTTTGTATGTGGTGGGCATTTATGTCGCCAAGCGCGTTGAAAAAAATCGAGAAAATGAACAATAAAACCATTGCCTTAGGATCGGATCATGCGGGATTCGACTTAAAAAGTGAACTTTCAGAGCGATTGACCCAGATGGGTTATGTGGTATTGGATCAAGGTCCATCATCGGCCGACAGTGTAGACTATCCGGATTTTGCGCACAAGGTGGCGGGTTCGGTGGAGCAGGGCGAATCGGCTTGTGGGATATTGATTTGTGGCAGCGGGAATGGGGTTTGCATTACTGCGAATAAGCACAACGGCGTGCGTGCAGCCTTGTGTTGGGAGCCAGAGATCAGTGCGTTGGCCAAGCAGCACAACAATGCCAACGTGATTTGTTTGCCTGCTAGATTTGTTTCTCAGGACAAGGCATTTGCCATTATGGATGCTTATTTGGGCGCGGAGTTTGAGGGTGGAAGGCATCAAAATCGCGTAGATAAAATTGAGGGATAAGTATGAGGCCGAAGGAGCAACACGTAACGGTGTCTCATCCCGGTTACTCGGATGAGTTTTACAGCGAGGATGAGGCCGCGTCGGCTCCGCAGGAGCCGGCGGCCGAACCCCTGAACAAAACCCATGATACCACACTGGCAGCCAACCTAGAAGCGGTTCGCATGCTGGGATTAAAGCTTCCCACCGACCCCCGATGGGTGAACGTGGCAGAAAAAACCATTGAGGAAATCCTCACCGATCACGCCTTTTGCGAGCAAAAGGCTGCCACCATGGGTGTAACCCTCATCGTGAAATTTTCGGATCATGCCCGCCTGGTCGACGAAGTCACCCCCCTGGTGGCTGAAGAGTGGGGACATTTTCGCAAAGTACTCAAAGAATTAAAAAAGCGCGGGCTGAATTTGGGCCGACAGCGTAAAGATGAATACGTGGTAGCCCTGCACAACCAAATGCGCAAAGGCGGTTCCCGGGAACAAACCATGATGGAATACCTGCTGGTATCTGCCATGGTGGAAGCCCGTTCCTGTGAACGCTTTCGCCTGTTGAGTTTATACTGCGAGGACGAATACCTCAGGAAATTCTACTATGAATTCATGGTGTCTGAAGCCGGACATTATCGCATGTTCATCGACCTGGCCAAACATTATTTGCCAGAGGATCAAGTAAAACAACGCTGGGAAGAAATGTTGGTGGCCGAAGCAGAAATCATGGCCAGCCTTGAACTACGCGGTGATCGGGTTCATTAACCCAATCCTACGTCTAAAGCCATCATCAACACAAACCCAAACATCAAGCCCAATGTGGCTTTGTCTGTGTGTCCATCGCGCTGACTTTCCGGAATAACCTCCTCAACAACCACGTAGATCATCGCCCCGGCGGCGAATGCCAACGCATAGGGCAATATCGGGGTGGCAATCATCACCAATCCAACGCCCAACATGGCAGCCAAAGGCTCAACGGCCCCGGACAACTGTCCCCACATGAACGATTTCCGCCGCGAGAGTCCATACCTGCGCAATGGCAAAGCCACCGCCAACCCCTCAGGGAAATCTTGAATACCGATACCGATCGCCAGTGCGATGGCTGCGCTCAAATCGGCTCCGGGCAAGCCCTCCGCCACAGCGCCAAAGGCAACCCCAACCGCCAATCCCTCCGGAATGTTGTGCAATGTGATGGCCAATACCAACAATATCGTGCGATTCCAATTCGTTTTCACCCCTTCACTCTTTTCCATCGGAGAACTCAAATGCAAATGGGGTAGGTATTGATCCAAAGCAAACAGAAAGAAAGCCCCCGCTAAAAAGCCAATGCCCACAGGCACCCATGCCATGTTCCCAAAGCCCTGGGTCTCGGCCATGCCGATGGCAGGATTTAACAAGCTCCAAAAACTCGCTGCCAACATCACCCCGCCCGTAAAACCCATCAATACATCCATGAAGCCCCGGTTCAGGTCCTTCACAAAGAAAACCATCGATGCGCCCAATGCCGTAACAAACCATGTGAACATCGATCCCACAAGACCTTGCATCATGGGCGAAAGTCCTTCAAAGAAACTATGTAAACTGTCCATCATTTAGCCAAAGTTAACTGAATTTGCGGTGCTTGCAACTTCAAATCAATGAATTACATCCATACGATTTCGTCTCAATAGAAGTATTCTTCACTTTTCTGGAAATTCCCAAAATTGAAATGATACGTGAATGTGGCCTGTAAATTACCACCTCGGTAATTCAATAAGAATTTCTTACTTAAAAATTCTCCCCCTGAAACGGATAATTCCATTTCCCTTCCCAACGGTTGTTGATAGGTTAATCCAAACTCATAACGGTTGCCCTTGGAAGTGTTTCCACCCAAACCTATGCCCAAATAATACACTGGGTACACTGGGTTTATGCGGTTTTCAATGATGCGGAATTGCTTTTTGCTACCATTGTAAATGGTGTCGTTACCGTATCCAAAACTATAATTCACTGCAACGCCCACCTTTTCTACTATAAACCTAGATGCGTTGAATTGCTGTCGGAAAGTCAATCCCAACGGAACCACAATTCCGGGAATGGTGCGCGCAATCTTCATGTTCGATCTCAGGGTGTCGTTGTAAATGCGATAACCCTTCGTGATGATACCCAACCCTGAATTGATGGAAATAGTGTCGTTGATGTCGTAAGAAACCAAACCGCCCACGTTTACACCGGTTTTATTTCGACTAGAAAAGTTTTGTCCCAACGTATCGGCCGTGTAGGTTTTTGAAAAATTGATTCCGCCGGTGATGCCCAGCGACCAAGGTTTCAGACGGTCGTTGTTATTTTGAGCGAAAGAAATCGCAAAGACACAAAAAGCGGTGAGTGAAAGGAGTAGTTTTTTCAT
>JBJTNN010000193.1:0-8116 GCA_046074125.1 Bacteroidota bacterium | reverse complement strand
TCCCTAAATTTGCAACCATTTTTGCGGAAACTATCACCAACCCTATTGATTATTTAAGATAACATGGACGTAACCATCGATAAAAAACTCAAGGATCTGTGGAAATTGCAGCAGATCGATTCACGCCTGGATAACCTTCGTGCCGTATTGGGCGAATTGCCCATGGAAGTTGCCGATTTGGAAGACGACATCGCAGGTTTGGAAACCCGTGTATCTCACATCACTGAGGAGATTGCGGAGTTTAACCATGAAATCAGCAACAAGAAGAACGCCATCAAAGATTTTCAGCGATTGATTGAGAAGTATGATGAGCAGTTGAACAATATTAAAAACAGCCGCGAGTACGACGCCATCAACAAGGAAAAGGAAATCGCAGGTTTGGAGATTTTGTCTGCTGAAAAGCGCATTCGTGAATTCGGCCGTCAGATTGAAATGAAGGAAGAGTTGTTGGGCAACACCCAGAATGCTTTGGCTTCACGCAAACAAGATTTGGAGTTCAAGAAAGCGGAATTGACTGAAATCGAAAAGGAAAACGCAGAAGAGATTGAGAAGATCATGGTTGAGCGTGCTGCTGCGGATGCCAAGTTGGATCCCCGCATGCACCGTGCTTACCACAGAATTCGTGGCAACGTGCGCAACGGGATTGCCGTAGCTTCTATCATGCGTAGCTCTTGCGGTGGATGTTTCAGCAAGATTCCTTCACAGCGTCACAGCGAAATTCGCGCCCACTACCGCATCATTGATTGTGAGAACTGCGGACGTATTCTGGTGGATCAATCGATCACGGGTATTGCAGCGATGGAAGAGGAGAAGGTGGAAAAGACCACCCGTCGCAAGATGCGTTTGACTACCAAGTAAGAAAATTTATTGGATATAAAAAAGGCGGCCGCAGGCCGCCTTTTTTTGTGAATCTATTTTACCAAGACCACCTGTAAGTCGGGCATAATCTGCGCAATTTTTTCTGGTGGCAAATTGGTGATGTCAATAAAATGAATGGTTTTGCCTTCGTCGAGCGACTGTCCACCCATCCATTTGATATCTTGCATCGTTTTACCTGCCTCGGTGCGGAACATCCTCACTGGAAGTAAACAATACCATCCCTGTAAATATCCTTGGTCGTCGAGCTTGGCTTTGGTGCGTTGCAAGGGGCCCGACAATACCTTGAAGTAAGAGGGCGTTCCGGGATCCTGAAACACCATGGCTAATTTTTGTCGGTAAGCCACATCCCCGCCATTGGCTTTGATAATGGAGGGTAGGGTGTATTTGGCGTAGGTGCCGGCATCTTTGTTCAAGTAAGCACCGCTGAGTTCGTTGGCCGCCAACTGGAAAGCTACGTGCATTTTTAGGCTGTCTTTGGCCATCGGGTCGTTGAGGCTGGCCGTGTCTTCAATATTTGGCGGAGCGATGCCCGCCGCGGTCTCTGTCCCCGGACTGGCATTTTTATAAGGGTCGGTGACCATGCTGTCCGTTGTTTGTGGTTGCTCGCTTTCCTTTTGATTGCAACCCAGCAAGGCGAAACCCATCACCAATCCCACCATTGCGGTGAATTTGGCCTTTTGTTGTAATCCCATCGTCATTGTGGGTTCAAAAATAACACAAAGGGTGTCCCGTTGGGACACCCTTCATGCATTCACTAACTATAACAAATGAGAAACTTATTTTACTTCTTCGAAGTCCACGTCTTGAACTTGGTCTCCTGCACCGGCACCGGCACCGGCACCTGCACCTGCACCAGGCTCGCCCCCTTCGGGGTTTCCGCCGGTAGCATTGTACATGTCTTGGCTGGCTGCCTGCCATGCGGCATTCAAGGCAGCGCTCGCTGTTTCCATCGACGCGAAGTTTTTCTCGCCCAAAGCGGTTTTCAATTCGCCCAACGCGCTTTCAATGGTGGCCTTTTTCTCGGCAGGAATTTTATCGCCATACTCGGTCAACTGTTTTTCAGTGCTGAATACCAAGGCGTCCGCGGCGTTTACTTTGTCGGCCTCTTCCTTGCGCTTGGCATCGGCTTCGGCATTCATTTCCGCGTCTTTCTTCATTTTTTCGATGTCTTCCTTGCTCAAACCACTAGAAGCTTCAATGCGAATCTTTTGCTCTTTTCCAGTGGCTTTTTCCTTGGCGTGTACACTCAAAATACCATTGGCATCAATGTCAAAGGTTACCTCAATCTGTGGCACACCGCGGGGTGCTGGAGGAATGCTATCCAAAATGAATCGACCGATGGTCTTGTTGTCGCCAGCCATAGGACGTTCCCCTTGCAAGATGTGGATTTCCACAGAAGGCTGATTGTCCATCGCTGTTGAGAAAGTCTCGGTCTTTTTGGTTGGGATGGTGGTGTTTGACTCAATCATTTTGGTCATCACACCGCCCATGGTTTCAATTCCCATGCTCAGTGGCGTTACATCCAACAATACCACGTCTTTCACTTCACCGGTCAATACTCCGCCCTGAACGGCAGCACCAACAGCCACGGCTTCGTCGGGGTTAACGCCTTTACTTGGGGCTTTTCCGAAGAACTCTTGTACCAACTGCTGAATCGCTGGAATACGGGTAGAACCACCCACCAAGATAACCTCATCGATATCGCTGGCAGTCATGTTTGCATCTTTCAAGGCTTGTTTGCAAGGCTCCAAGGTGCGCTGGATAAGGCTCGCGGCCAATTGCTCAAACTTGCTGCGGCTCATCTTCATCACCAAGTGTTTTGGAACACCGTCTACCGCTGTGATATAGGGTAAGTTGATGTCGGTTTCGGTGCTGGCCGACAATTCAATTTTGGTTTTCTCAGCGGCTTCTTTCAAACGTTGCAATGCCATCGGGTCCTTGCGCAAGTCGATGTTCTCCTGCTGCTTGAACTCATCGGCCAAGAAGTCGATGATGACTTGGTCGAAATCGTCACCACCCAAGTGCGTGTCACCGTTGGTGCTCTTCACTTCGAAGATACCATCGCCCAATTCCAGTACGGAAACGTCGAAGGTTCCACCACCCAAATCATACACCGCAATTTTGATGTCGCGATCGATTTTGTCTAAGCCATAGGCCAAGGCAGCCGCGGTAGGCTCGTTGATGATACGCTCAACCACCAAGCCTGCGATTTCTCCGGCTTCTTTGGTAGCCTGACGTTGTGCGTCGTTGAAGTAAGCTGGTACGGTGATGACCGCGCGGGTTACTTCCTGACCCAAATAGTCTTCAGCGGTTTTCTTCATTTTTTGAAGTACCATGGCGCTGATTTCTTGGGGCGTGTAGTTGCGATCGCCAATTTTAACACGGGGGGTGTCGTTGTCGCCTTTCACAACTTCATAAGGTACACGACCGATTTCCGTGGTCATGTTTGAATATTTTTCACCCATGAATCGCTTGATGGATTGGATGGTGTGCTGGGGGTTGGTGATGGCTTGACGTTTGGCTGAATCACCCACTTTGCGCTCGCCATTGCCATTGTCCATAAATGCCACAATAGAGGGAGTGGTTCTGCGACCTTCACTGTTGGCAATTACAACGGGTTCGTTACCTTCCAAAACGGCTACACAGCTGTTGGTGGTACCTAAGTCAATTCCAATTATTTTACTCATGATTTTTGATGTCTATTTGCCATGATTTAGCAATCGTTGTACCACAGCCCAAAACACCCATTGGGGGTGTCGTAATGGCAGAAATGCTGACAAAAAGTAAGAGTGTGCCGATTTCTTTCCGACGATGTCTGTCGTTTTTGCTGATTTAGCGCACGAAATTCAGCGCTTTGGTCAGTTCGTGTTTTTGCAAATACACGATGGAAGACGCATCGATGGGAATGCCCCAAACTTTTAAGGTAGAGCGGGAGGCGAACAGGCCGTACCCTCCGGTGATGTTGGTGTACTCGGCTTGTTTCTGTACGATGCCGATGCTAGGCTCGTTCACGGAGATATAATCGACCAGGGTTTGATTTCCCGCGTACAAACTCACACCCACCCATTTGATGCGGTGCTTGAGGTTGGGCGCTGAGGTGATGTTTGATTGCAAAAATTGCAGAAAACTCAAGCGGGGTACCTGTCGCATGGGCGAGGAGTTGTTGCCTACCAGAAAGTTGTTGACAACGCGCCAAACGGCCGTTTTTGTGACTTTTTTGCTCGTGTCGGCGATGTCCATTTCTTCATAATTGACCAAAAAGCGGGCATCGTAGGCATAGGCATTGGGTGCAGCCACATATGAAATGGTGAGGTATTCGGGACCCACACTGAATACATTGGTCTGGTCAATGAAGGGAGATCGGATTTTGGTTACACCCACCGTTTTGGTTACAGAAACCGCTTTGGTTTTGGTGAGGGGGTTGCTCACCGTGATTTCATAGTCTTCGTTGGGGTAGATTTTCTCACGCGTCACCCACAAAATGTTTTTGTCGTTGGCGAATATGCCTGTTTCTTTGGTTGGACCCGCTTCTGCATTGCACAAAATGATTTGTCCGTTCGATAAACGCTTCAACTCAACCCGGGTTGAATCCAAATAGAGGCTGTCTGATATTTTGGCGGCTTCCAATGCGCCGATGTTTTCGTTGAGGTAGGCTTTGTTTACCTTGATGTATTGGATGCTGTCTTGGGGATCGAGTAGGCCATAAACAACAATGGTCTCTTTGTAATCGGCATTGATATATACTTCATTCTCACAGGCGGTAAAAAGGGTAATAAAAACCAGGGCGAAAGAAAGGAGGCGGTACTTGTACGGCTGCAATTGCTGTTTCATTTAGAAATAATCCTACTTTTGTTTTTGAATTCTTACAAAGATGGTTCTTTTGCGGGGAACTTTGTACTATCCCGCGTTGATTTCATCGAAAGTGGGGATGGATATCTACCATGAGCATACACAAAAAAGAAGAAAAAAAGGTGACCACCCACGTACTTCACGAGATGAAGGCCCGAGGTGAAAAGATTTCCATGTTAACGGCCTATGATTTTTCGATGGCTCGTGTGGTGGATCAAGCGGGCATTGATGTGATTTTGGTGGGTGATAGCGCGTCGAATGTGATGGCTGGACATGAAACCACGTTGCCCATCACCCTAGATCAAATGATTTATCATGCCAGTTCGGTGGTGAGGGGGGTGAATCGCGCGCTGGTGGTGGTGGATTTGCCGTTTGGTAGCTACCAAGGCAACAGTAAGGAAGCGCTGGCATCGACCATCAGAATCATGAAGGAAAGTGGTGCCCATGCCATCAAAATGGAAGGGGGCGAAGAGATTTTGGAGAGCATCAAACGAATTTTAACGGCCGGTGTGCCGGTCATGGGGCATTTGGGACTTACCCCGCAGAGTATCTATAAATTTGGGACCTATACCGTGCGCGCCACAGAAGACGCTGAGGCAGATAAGCTCATTCGCGATAGTAAAATGCTGGAGGAGGCGGGCTGTTTTGCCATCGTATTGGAAAAGATTCCGGCGAATTTGGCCAAGCGTGTGGCGGAAAACCTCACCATCCCTGTCATAGGAATCGGTGCGGGGAGTGGGGTAGACGGACAAGTTTTGGTGGTGCATGATATGTTGGGGATTACCAATGAGTTTTCACCCCGCTTTTTACGTCGCTACGCCAATCTGTACGATGTAATGAAGGGTGCCGTGGAGAATTATATCAGCGATGTAAAGTCGGTGGATTTTCCCAACAACAAAGAACAATATTGATGCTTGGGGGCATGGCGGTATGACATCCATTCCCTTTTATTTGGAGACCATGGTTTCGGCGGATTATGCGTCGGTGTCGGCCATTTTTGAACAGGGTATTGCGGGTGGAAACGCTACTTATGATTTGGCAGCAGCCACTTGGGAAGATTGGGATGCGAAACATGTTTCGGTTTGCAGGTGGGTGGCAAAATCCCAGCAGGACCATCGTGTGTTGGGGTGGGCGGCGTTGAGTCCGGTAAGTTCGCGGGTGGTTTTTCGCGGTGTGGCTGAGTTGAGCATCTACCTCGCCAATGAGGCAAAAGGCATGGGAATAGGCGATGCGTTGATGGCGAAGATTGTTGAGGATTCGGAATCGAAAGGATTTTGGATGCTACAGTCGGGGATTTTTCCCGAGAATGTGCCCAGCCTTCGCTTGCACGAAAAGCATGGATTCAGGACGGTAGGTATTCGCGAGCGTATCGGTCAGATGCGCAGCGGGGAATGGCGCGACATCGTACTCATGGAACGTCGCAGTAAAAATGTGGGGTAGAATCCCGCTTACAAAGGTTTTTTTCGTTTGAACGGCGCAATCATCTCATCCACTTGATTGATGATGTTTTCGCATTGGGCAACGATCTCTTTCCCTTTTTCGGTTACGGTGATGGGCAAGGTACTTCTGTCGAAGATGCTGGTGTTGATGCGGTCTTCAAAAGTCTTAATCTGTTGACTTACTGTGCTTTGGTCTGCGGCACATTCGTCGGCCGCTTTTGAGAAGCTTCCGTGCTTGGCCACTGAAACCACGTATTGCATCTGTCTGAGGGTGATGATCATAAAAAGTCAACAAAGATTGTTTAACAAAGTTCGGATGGAATGATAAATTTCTTCAACAAATGTATAGTCTCCATAGCCCATAACAAATAAGGCCGGAGTGAAACTCCGGCCTTATGGATTTTATCAATAAGTGGGGTGTTATTTTCCGCCTTTGGCGTGATCGGCCAAGAACTGAGCCAGTCCGATATCGGTCAATGGGTGTTTTAGCAAGCCCAAGATGGCGCTAAGCGGACAGGTAACCACATCGGCGCCGTGTTGAGCGCACTGAACAATGTGCAACGAGGTACGAACGCTCGCGGCCAAGATTTCAGTTTCGTATCCTTGAACAGCATAGATCTCCGCGATTTGCTTGATCAAATCCAATCCTTCCCAGTTTTGGTCGTCGATACGGCCCACAAAGGGCGACAAGTATGTAGCACCAGCTTTGGCTGCTAAGATGGCTTGTCCAGCACTGAAAACCAAGGTGCAGTTGGTGCGAATGCCGCGGTCAGAGAAGTATTTGATGGCTTTGATGCCGTCCTTGATCATGGGAACTTTTACCACGATGTTGGGATGCAATGCCGCCAGTTTTTCACCTTCGGCCACCATGCCTTCGAAATCGGTGCTTATCACTTCCGCACTCACATCGCCATCCACCATTTCGCAAATGGTTTTATAGTGGTTCAATACGGCTTCCTCTGTGAAGATGCCTTCTTTGGCCATTAAACTCGGGTTGGTGGTAACCCCATCCAAAATGCCGAGGTCGTTTGCTTCTTTGATTTGTGCCAAGTTGGCGGTGTCGATGAAAAACTTCATGCCACGAAGTTAGACATCCTTTGGGGTTGTTTCTTGGTCATCGTTCCACATTTTTTACACGATTTGAAACGCGTTTTGCGAATTTTTGTCTCAACGGTTTGGGTATCGGTAAATTGAAAATCAAACAATTATGGCTTTTGGGGGTTTGTACATGAATCGTTGTGCAAGAAAAATACGCCTATATCATCCAAGGAGCTGGGGCCTCAGGTCTTTGGTTGGCCTATTGGATGGACCAACAAGGATTGCTTGAATCCAAACAGTTGTTGATCATTGAAGGTGATTCAAACAAAGTGAACGATCGCACCTGGTGTTTTTGGACGGATGAGTCCACCCAAAATTTTCCTTTTGTGGATCAGCAGTGGTCTTCGCTCTGGGTTCAAGGCCAAACTCAGCCCATTGCTCCTTATCAATACTGTCATGCCCGAAGTGCCACCTTTTATCAATGGATCAAATCTTCTTTGAACAAAAACCCGCATGTGCATTGGTGTACGGATTGGGTTACCGGCGCAGAACAACAAAATTCCGGGGTGCAGGTGAAGACCGAAAAGGCAACCTATTTGTCGGATTATTTTTTTTACAGCGGAGGGGTTGCGGCGGCTACAAAAAGCGCTTCCATTGAACTTTGGCAGTCTTTTGTGGGTTGGCGTGTGAAAATACTCGAAGGTCGGTGGGAATCTGATGCGGCCACCCTGATGGATTTTTGCATCGCCCAAAATGGAACCACCCGCTTCGTTTATGTGTTGCCCATTTCGGAAACGGAGGGACTCGTAGAAATCACCCAATTTTATAAATATCCATTGGGTCAGTCCCAAGGAGAGGAGTTGTTGAGGCAATTGTGTGTGGACCGCCGATGGCGAGTTGAAATACTCGAG
>JBJTNN010000192.1:0-11006 GCA_046074125.1 Bacteroidota bacterium | reverse complement strand
CGGACATGGGCAAAACCTGTTTCAATGGCTTTTTTAAGGGCAAGAGAAAGCTCTGTGACGGTCAGGACAGTAGTGTCTGTTTGAAGCATAAGGTGAGGGTAATCCATGATTTCAAAATAGGGTTATTTTTCATAACCAATCTATCCAAAAAACGAGAAAAGGTCTAGGACGAAAAAGGGATAAAAGAAAATGGTCGGGGCGAGAGGATTCGAACCTCCGACCCCCTGGTCCCAAACCAGGTGCGCTACCGGCCTGCGCTACTCCCCGATATTTCTCAATACTGGGCGACCCCGACAGGATTCGAACCTGTGACCTACTGCTTAGAAGGCAGTTGCTCTATCCAGCTGAGCTACGAGGTCTTTCCGTATCGGAGGTGCAAAGGTAATAGAAAAAAATGAGATTTTATGAGATTTTGAAAAAATACGGAAGTCGTCGAATTGTTTGTTATTTCATCCATCGCCGCGAAAAAAATCCAACAGAATCATAGATATTGCAGGTGTTGAACGCAGAGGGAAAATCCCATCATCAGAGCCCATGAACACCGCCCTTTTTAAATTCCGTGATATCAAAACCTACTCCAGCATCGAGTGGTTGGCAAACAATACCAAAAAATACCGCACCGTTTTCGAGGAAATGGAAGTAGCCTACGTCTATTGTGAGGTTACCCTTTACAATAAACGCTTCGATGAAGATGCTTGGGCGCTGAATTTGCGCATGCGATGCATCGACGAGAAAAACAACGAAATCTGTTACCTCAACTGCGATCGACCCGTTCAGCCCGAAGAGTCTGTGATTTATGTGCGTGAAGGTTGGGGCGTGAAAACCCCAGGAACCTACTGGAAAGAAGGCGTTTATCGCTGGGAAGCCATCGTGGATGATGAAGTGATCGCCACCAAGACCTTTTACATCCAAAATGTGGGCGTCATGCGCACCGCCAACCCGTACTTCAAAATTGATACGGTGAAATTGTACGAGTCTACCAGTGGAGATACGGATCTGTCCGACAGAAAATATTACAGCGTATTCAACGCCATGAGTACCCGTTATGTGTGGATTGAACTGAATTTGGACAACCTTACCCGCAAAACAAAGGACCTGGCCATTGAGCTTCTGTTCAACTATCGCACGGCCAGTGGATACCTCAAAGGCAGCGTGTCGAAGATCTTTTTTGTGAAACCTGAGGATGATCAGTTTACCGTAACCATTGGGTGGGGGAGCGATGTCATCGGGACATGGTCGCGCGGAGAATATTTTGCCGAAGTCATCTTCATGGATCACATGCTGGCTCAAGTGCCATTCGAAATTGGTGAGGATTATGTGGCAGCCACGGAAGAGGATTTTGTGCCGCTAACGCAAATTGAATATGTGCACATGGACGATTTGCTGGAAGAGGTTGAAGAAAATGCCTCCGACAGTGAAGCCGGACAGCAAAGTTCCGTTCAAGGCATCGAGCAAATCATGCATGAACTGGATGAGCTTACGGGCTTGGATCCCATTAAAAAGAAAATTCGTGAGTATTCCGATTATCTGCGTTTTGTGGCGCTCCGACGTGAAAAAGGGTTCGATGAAAACGACAAAATCAACCTGCATGCCGTATTTAAGGGCAACCCTGGTACCGGTAAAACCACAGTGGCCCGATTGCTAGGGAAAATCTACAAAGAAATGGGGCTTTTGAAAAAAGGACATGTGATTGAAGTGGATCGGTCCGATTTGGTCGCCGAATACATCGGTCAGACCGCCCCCAAAACCAAAGAAGCCATCAAAAAAGCCAAAGATGGTGTTCTGTTTATCGATGAAGCCTATGCCCTGGCAAGGAAAGATGAAGACAACAAGGACTTCGGCAAAGAAGCCATTGAAATCCTGCTGAAAGAACTGTCGGATGCCACCGATATTGCCATCATCGTGGCGGGTTATCCCGAAGAAATGGATGTGTTCTTGGAGTCGAATCCCGGCTTGAAGTCGCGCTTTGTCATGCAATATGAATTCCCCGACTACACGCCCCAAGAACTGGTGAAAATTGCGGCGTTTGCCGCAGAAAAACGGTCGGTGAAGTTCGATGAAGGCGCCACCAAAGTGTTTCAAAAGTACCTGACCGACAAATACCGCGATCGCGACAAGTTTTTTGGCAATGCCCGTTTGGTGAATTCCATGGTGGATGAAGCCAAAATGAATTTGGGCTTGCGCATCATGAAGTCGGAACACCCAGAAAATCTGGATGCAGCTACGCTGTCGACCATCACCGAGTTAGACCTCAAACGCATTTTTGATTTGCACGAAGGTATTCTGCCGGAGATTCCGATCGATGAGGATTTGCTGAAAGAGGCGATGCTCAAATTGCGCGGCATGATTGGGTTGGATCAGGTGAAACACGACATCGAAGAGTTGGTGAAGTTGGTGCGTTTTTACAAGAGTTTGGGCAAGGATGTACGCAAGATTTTCTCTTTGCACAGCGTTTTTAGTGGCAACCCCGGAACAGGGAAAACCACTGTGGCCCGCATTCTGGCGCAGATATACAAAGCCCTCGGCATTTTGGAGCGCGGTCATTTGGTAGAGTGCGACCGACAAAGTTTGGTGGGTGGATACGTTGGTCAGACCGCCATTAAAACCTCAGAACTCATCAACAAGTCGATGGGCGGGGTATTGTTCATTGATGAAGCGTACAGCTTGAGCGATGGTGGCAGCAATGATTTCGGCAGAGAAGCGATTGAGACGCTGTTAAAGCGCATGGAAGACCGCCGGGGTGAGTTCATTGTGATTGCCGCGGGTTATACCCAAAACATGGAGAAATTCATGGAGTCGAATCCAGGATTGAAGTCGCGCTTCGACCGGGTCTTCCAATTCCGGGATTACAATGCCGACGATTTGTATACCATCGCGTTGAATCAACTGCGCGACCACAACATCACACCGGAACCCAAAGCCGCGGACCATTTGATGAAGTACATCGACTTCATGTACAAGACCCGCGACAAGTATTTTGGCAATGGTAGGGCGGTGCGCAAGGTGATTGAAGAGGCCATCCGCAATCAACATTTGCGATTGAGCGAATTGGCGAAGGCCAAGTATACCAAAAAAGCGATTGAGACGCTCACTTACGACGATGTGGAGGAGTTTACCACGGAGGTGAAACCCAACATGGCATCGGGCGGGATTGGCTTTAAGGTGTAAGGTTTATTTTATTCCCAACGGTTATTCTTGATTCGTTGGCTGTATTCGAGCATTTGTGCTTGAAGGGTGGCACGCATCCACTGAAATTGTGGTCCTTTTTGGGGTAAGGTGGTTCCTTTGGGCTGGTTGCGCAGCTGCTTGTGGAAATCTACCACCTCGCCGCGCTGGTTCAACGCCAACACAAACGGGTACTGTATGATGTAATACAAGTCTTTGTCGAAATGGGTGGAATACCCCCGATAATTGGGGTCGAAAGCGCTTCTGCCAAAACCCAAACGCGGTTGGATGTTCGATTTTTCATTCGGAGAACCCATTAGGCTCCAAACCGTGGGCAGGATATCGCACTGGGAAATTGTTTTTTGTGTGGCGACGTGGATGAGGGAGTCGGACAGCTGCTTGGCCAAGGGCGATAGCAGTGCGTTTTGCCATCCCGGAACGAGTGTCGTAGCCATGTCGGTCGATTTTTTGACCGATGATTGGCTGTTGTCGCGACCGTTAATGAGGTTGGTACGGATGTCAATCCCCGGTGCGTAAATCAATACCGGCACTTCGTAATGGCCGCTTTGGCTGTAAAAATATTCTTTGTCGGAGTGGCTAGTATGATCCCCAGTGATGACAAACACCGTATTCTCAAACCACGGTTTTTTGGATGCCGTTTCAAAGAATTTGCGCAGGGCGATATCGGTATAGGCGATGGTGTGTTGCACGGTGCCTGGGTCGCCAGGCAATTTCCCTTGATAGGGTTTGGGAATGGTGTAGGGATGGTGCGATGAAAGGGTGAAAACCGAGGCAAAAAAGGGCTTTTGGGGATTGTTGAGTGAATCCAGACAGCGAGAAACGTGTTGTAAGTAGGGCTCGTCGAAAATGCCCCAGTTGCCATCGAAGTCGCGCTGATACATTTCCTCAGGATATTGATCGATGCCATGGTATTGCTGCAGCCCTGTTTGTTTTAGGAACGACTGAAAACCCATGGTGCCGTTGTTGGATCCATGAAAAAAGGCGGTTTTGTAGCCCTTGGCAAGCTGAAAGGCGTTGTTGACTTTGTTGCTGGCATAGGCGGAGGTGACGTAAAACTCACTCATGAGGCTGGGCATGCCACAAAAGATGCTGGGTACCATTTCGATACTTTTGGTTCCGTTGGCATAGCAGTAAGGGAAGTATAGGGAATGCGGATCGTTGGCAATGTTGTCGAGGAAAGGGGTGAATTTTGTGCCATTGCCGAAGCCGGTGTAGTCGCGTGCGAGACTTTCTACCACGATCACAACGATGTTGGGTTGCAGCCAGCCACCGCCTTGACTGCGCGACATTGGAAATGGGGGCAGGGGTTGGGTGCCTTGGAATAGCCAATAGGTGGTGTTCCAATCGGTTTTAGGGCGGTTGCTGTTAGAACGGGTATTGGTTTGGCTGAAACCGTTGGTTGGCCATTGAACTTGAAAGTCGAAGTTGGGCAAGCCATTGCGTTTCCAAGTGCTAATGATTTGCAGGGGGGTGGAAGTAACCAGCGGGGCAATTTCGGGGGCGACAAAGTTGGAGGCATCGATGGCTCTAAGGGGGCGGAGTTGGAAACCACCGCGAAAACCAAGCAGACAACTTGCTGCAAAGGCTGTGGCGGTGATGAGGCCGCGCAGCGGCCTCCCTTTGAAATCAACGACGGGGTAGTGACCGCGCACCGGAATGATTCTGTATAGAAAATACCCCACCGCCATCAAACCCAAAATGATTCCTAGGTTGTCGAGGATGTATGGCGTGAGTTTGTTGGCGTCATCACCAAGTATGTCGAACAGCTCATACCCACTGCGCTTGGCCGTTACCTGTGAATATCCTGTGTCGATTCCATTGAAAACCAATGCCGTGAACGCCGACAATAAAAACAAGACTTTGTTGATCCAGGGGTGCTTTTGTCGGAGCGACCCCCCAAACAGCACCCATATCCAAACGGGCAAAAACAACCCTACCACAACGGGTAAGTCGAAATAGATGCCCACCAAATGCGCCCAAATGTATTGGTCTATACCAATGGGGGGCAGCCAAAAAGCGTTTGCACAAAACCACACCAACCGAGAGAACGTGAGCACGCCGAAGGCGAGCAAAATTTGATTTACTAGGTTAGAGCGCATCCGCAAATTTAATTTTTTCATGGCTTTATTAGTAATGGTAGCGACACTGTACTACAATGATTTGGGTTTTGTTAAAACAGTAAACCAACCGATGTTCGAGGTTGATTCTTCGCGAATAATAACCCAGTAGGTCGCCAGTGAGCGCTTCGGATTTTCCATTACCATTCATTGGGTCTTTCCTGCACTCGGCAAGCAATCCATTGATCTTTTTAACATTTTTTTTATCGGTGTTTTGCCAAAAAAGATAATCATCCCACGCCTTGGAAGTCCATGCCAATTGCAATGTCATTTTACTCGAACGTTTCGTTAAATAACAACTCGCCACGCTGGGTTTGATCCATGGATTCGTATAGTGCTTGGGCGTTGTTTCGGCTACTCAACAGATGCAAGGTCTCTTTCATGGAATTGTATTCTTCCAACGAAATGATGACAGCATTTTGCTGTTTGCCACGGTGTACAATGTATGTAGCTTGTTCCTCAGCCACCCGATCCAAGGTTTCCTTTAAGTTGTTTCTCAGTTCTGTGTAGTTTACGACTTCCATAATCAAGTACTTAATTAAGTACAAATATAGGTCGTTGTGAGTGATTACATTTCGTTAAAACGACATTAACCGATTATAATCGGGTAGCGCCTAATCCCTCAATGCCAACCAAACAACTGAATGAACATCTGTTGATTAAATAATGGCGGAAATTGAAAAATGGAAAAAGTGAATGAATCTCATATCTTTGATCTTCAATGGAATCGCAACAGTTTTTTTTAATTAGACAAGGGGAGCGAGTGGGTCCTTACACGAGAGAAGAGTTGAAAACGCAGGTAAAATCTCGCAACGACATTATATGGTCTGAACAATTGGTGTATTGGACACCATTAAATAAAATCATTGATTTAGCTGATGTTTGTCAAGCTATCCCCCCTGATTACGTGGAAGAGAATACAGAGAGTCATTCCGGATTCAATCTATCAGAATGGATTCACAGAAATTATAAAGTCATATCCGTTGTTCTTGTTTTATTTATCGGGTATATGATTTTTATTGAAGTACCCCGACGAAATGCACTCATTGAGAAGGAACAGGCTATTGTTCGATACGAAAAAGATTTACATGAAAAGGAATTACAGAGAATCGAACAAATGAAGGAACAACAAAAGCAAGCTGAAATAGCGTCTGCGAGAGTGAAATTAAGTGAATTGAATGTAGCGTTAAGTATGGCAAATGATAGATATGCTCAAGCAAAGGAATTTCACTTTTTACGAACGCCAGAGGAGCGGGATCGAGATTTAAGAAATGCGATGATCGAGATAGAGAGAATTGAAGCAAAGAGAAATGAGGTCCTTAAAGTAATCAATCAATAATGCGAGGTATAGCGGCAATACTGATTATTTTTTTGAGTGGATGTGACTTTAGTCAGAGTGGGAAAATGACCAAAGAGGATTCCTTAGAGGTTCAAAGGCGATTGGGCATAGGAGATAACAGAAAAGTACATTGGGATTATTCCAATGAAGGTCGCGAGAACCAAACCTCTTTGTCGCGAGAAATAGTGGATACTGAAATTCATGATCGTTCAGTAAGTGGAGACTTCGATGGCGATGGATTGAGAGAGACACTTTGGATTGTTTCAGATTATGTGAATGATGATGGAGCAACTTGCACAACTCATCTTAAATCGAATGTGAATATCATTCCGGGTTATAATTGGAAAGCGTGTAATACCCACATTCATAATTTGGGTGATATTAATGGTGATAATGCTGATGATTTATACTTGAATCATTGGGGGTCGATGGGAAATGCTAATTATGTTGGAGTGATGTCATTGTCAAAATCTGGTACATGGTATTATTCAGTCGATGAATTCTATTGTATGGGTGAATCTGAAAATTTGCGTGTAAGGAAATCTGGAGAAGGCATTATTATAACCTACAATGGGGGAGAAGAAACTGGAGATGTTGTGAAAGATATGTGGGCTGAACACGAAAAATTTGTGAGGCCTAAAATTCAATAACCACAAAAGTCACCCTGGATTAAGGTGCACGTTCATCTACTTAACCACAACCTCATCCAAAAAGAGCCAAGCTGGACGGCCAGCGCCCAAGTGATTCGCGGGAAGTTTTTTGAGGCATTTGGCGTTTATTCGAATGTATCGCGC
Organism: Bacteroidota bacterium; assembly: GCA_046074125.1. Lineage (GTDB taxonomy): Bacteria > Bacteroidota > Bacteroidia > NS11-12g > UBA955 > UBA955. The sequence goes on along the minus strand of JBJTNN010000192.1, from coordinate 3,570 downwards.
CTGCAGCAATGCGCCATTTGTGAGCGGCCTGTCTGCGAAATCAACCGTATAATTGAGGTGTTTGCTCGCCACCGTTCTACCCCAAATTTCGTCGTAAGCATATTTTGTTTTTCCCAACAAAGTGCCCTTTTCCGTGTAAGCACCTGCGGACTTTGGCATCAGGTCCAAATACATCGTATCAAACACCGTCACAATGGGCTTGGCCATTGGCATGGGGTGCAATTCCCAGGTTTTTCCATCTACGCTGGTTTCGATGGAAACCTCTGTGGGTGCAAATATCCAACTCGGTTCTACCGATAAACTGCCCAAGGTAATGGATGTCAACGGTTTGATGCTGTCGAGGTCGATCTCAATCACCACATCCTTGCCATAAAAACCCAGCCAATGCGCACCCAAATAATGGCCGCCGAAAAGTCCGTCTGTTAACGTTTCCGACCCGTGGCCTGGATATCTTGCATCCGCGGGCAGGGAGAGTTTTACTTTCTTCCCAAAGGCATTGTGCCCGCGGAAACTCAAAGTATTTATTTGGGATTCCTGGCTGTAACTGCTGTGTAATTCCATGGTTTTGGTCACGGCCACAATGACACTGCTGTCCGTTTTTCTGTAGGGTGCGATTGGAACTCTTTCATCGAACCGAATGAGATCCACACCCAAATCAACAAACGATTGCCAAGTTTTACCCGCCAAGCTTTTTCGGATTACCAGGGTGTCGAACAATCCACTCGCCAGCCGGGGGCGAACGCCCCCGGCCGACATCAATTCAACCCAAACGGTGTCGTGCCCAGACCGGATCTTTTGCACCAATCCATACTGACTTCGCGCAAATCCACAGCCCTTGAAATAATCGAACTGTTCATGTGCATCCACCCGATCCAAAAATTGTCGATAAGCCAATCTTGCATCGCCCCGCACTGGACCTCCCCACAACACCTCTCCCAAAGCCAACATCCGTGGCAATACCATATATTCAACCCGATCGAAATCTACCATGAACTCCGTCCAAACATTGCCCTGCGCCCCAGCCACATAGACCCAATACAACGAATCCAACGCCTTGGGGATGGGGTTGTACTTGAACACATCAAACAGCGTATTCATCCCGCCAAACGCCGTGGGCTCGCTGCTGGGATTCCCCTGATAGTGGTCGAAATAACAAGGACTTCCGGGCGTCATGACCACCGGATGATGCATTTTCGCCGCCTCGATGCCCCCCGCTTCGCCCCGCCAACTCATCACCGCGGCATTCGGCGCCAATCCACCCTCCAAAATTTCATCCCACCCAATGATGTTCCGCCCATGTTCGTTCAAATACTTCTCCATCCGGGCAATGAAATAACCCTGCAAGCGATCCTCTGGCTTGCTCCAATCATCAAGTCCATCCGCCGATCTACCCACCGCACTGTTTACATCGCGCAAAACCTTGATCCGCTGCTGACACAACAAACAATTTTTCCAGGCGGTTTTGTCTACCTCATCGCCGCCAATGTGTATGAGCTTGGCATCGGGAAACAGTGCCATCACCTCGTCCAATACCCCTTCCAAAAATCGAAACGTGGCCTCGTTTCCCGCACAATAGACCGATGAATTGTCCTTGGGATAAAATCCGCCCGTGACCACCGCTTGCGGCAAATGAGAGCAACTCAGATCGGGGTAGGCCGACAATGCCGCCGATGAATGTCCGGGCATCTCAATTTCTGGGATGATTTCCACACCCCGCGCCTTCGCATACGCCACAATCTCTCGTACCTCGTCTTGCGTGTAAAAACCGCCATAGCTGGCCAATTCCCCCTCTTGCTGGGGTTGGGCCGTCCGCCAAGGTTCTTTGTTTCGGTCAACCCGCCAAGCACCCACCGATGTCAGCTTAGGGTACCGTTTGATTTCAATGCGCCAACCTTGGTCATCACACAAATGCCAATGAAACACGTTGAACTTATAAAAACTCAGCCAATCGATGTAGCGTTTGATGTCGGTTGGGCCATAAAAATGCCGACTTACATCCAAATGCATTCCTCGGTACGGAAAAGTGGGGTAGTCCTCGATGTGCGTTTGAATCAGCGACCCCCTTTGGTTGTATTCCACCAATTGCTGCAAGCTCCTCAATCCCCAAATCACCCCCTGCAAATGCTGTGCTTGTAAGACGATACCCGCCGGTTTTCCGTGGGCGATGTCGAGGCGATAGCCTTCCTCTGTGTTCTTCATTCCCTCAATTCGCTCAATCCGGATTTCAGGAAATTGAGTGGCTTTGCGCTTCTTGTGTCCCTTTTTTCGATGATTTTCCACACGGTCCAATTCGCGTAGGGGCTGAAGTCCCGCCTTAAAACTCATGAAACGATGCTCGTAGCCGCCTTTTGAAAAATGGTCGATGTCGCTGTCGAAAAACTTCGAGAATTGGTAAATTTTTACCGCCTCGGCCAATCGCTGGGCGATGATTTTGCGCTCATCCAACGAAAATTGGGTATCCATGCTGATCCGCAAAAAGGAGGTCCAGTTGAAAACCTCGGCCTCCCGGTTCTCTATCATCACCTGGGGCTGGGGGATGATGACCGATTGATACGTTGCGACAGGTTGGTTGTTCATGGGCTGAGCAACCCCGGGCGAAACACAACCCCAAACAGCCAAAATCAGTAGGTATAATATACGAAAATCGCCGCAGTTTTCCAAGCCCGCAAGCGCCTTGAGAAAACTGCGGCGATGGTTCAATTTCAAGCGGATCATCCGCGCAATTTACAACCCTTATTCCGAGATGCCAATGCGCTGACTGATAACCCCAGATTCGGTCTCAATGCGCAAAATGTACATCCCCGCCGGTTGTTTTACCTCGATCACAGCCCCGTTCAACGCATTCACCCTTTGCGCGAAAATGCATTGTCCTGCCATGTTTACCACAGTTACCTGTGCGCCCAAGGACATATCGCTGTGGATCACAAAAACCCCCTTGCTGGGGTTGGGACTTACCCAAAGGCCTGCCGAAGCATACGCGCCCACAGAGGCAGTGGTTACCTGTATGCAGTCCGACGTGTCCGTGCAACCATTCTCCGTTACCTCAACCGCAAACAAATGGTTTTCCTTGGCAATGAACTGCTTGCCGGTTTCTCCCGCAATGACTTGATAACTCTTGGTGCAATTCAACCACTGATAGGTAGCATTCGCATTGCGCGCCGTTAACAATGAGCCATTCAATGTTACGTAATCATCCACGTTGACGATGGTCACCCGATACAAAATCAAGCTATCGCACCCCCGGAAATTTTTGGTAACATCGGTGTACTGTCCGCTCGTTCTCGCCACCTCCTTGGTGTAAGGGAGGATGAAATATCGACAGGCCTTGACATCCACCGTGTCGCGACCCGGACCCCAAATCGTCAGTTTTACCGTTACGATGGAGTCGCAACCCCGGTAGTTGATGAGGGTGTCGTAATACTCTCCAGATTTTGTCCAAACGTAATTTCCACTCGGACTCTTATACTCGCTGCAGGCAGAGCGAATGAGCGTTCTGCGACCTTGAATGATGCTGAAATTGATTTTAATGATGGAGTCACATCCTGCGGCGTTAACCAAAGTATCATAGTA
>JBJTNN010000191.1:0-16194 GCA_046074125.1 Bacteroidota bacterium | reverse complement strand
TTGTTCAACTACTTCATTGGCTTGGAAGTGCATATTGGCTCGCCCGGACAGCGTTTGGGAAAAGGCATGATCGACGAAGTACGCAACCCCATGTACGCCACCAGCATTGGCTTGGTATTGAAAGGTTTTGAATTGGCACAGAAACACCAGCACATCGAACTCAACAACGAAATCATCAACAAAGAGGAGCCCGTTGCGCGCGTTAGCGACCCCTTCCTCGACGAAGTAGTGATGGAAGTGCCCCAACAGCCTGTTCAAATGGAATTCGGTGATACCAACGAGGGCAAAAAAGGCGGATTTGGTCTGTTCACCGGCTCTTGGTTGGGCAGCAAAAACGGCTTGCTCAAAGGCATCAACGATTGGATGAAAGAAGGCGAAGATTTTCACCAGTGAGTTTGAATAATAGAACCAATTATGTCAGTATTTGAACCCGCAGTAAACGTACGCAGAGGCAACCTCATCAAAGTCATCGGGGTAGGTGGTGGCGGCAGTAACGCCGTAAATCACATGTTCCGTCATGGCATCGAAGGCGTTGACTTCTATATCTGTAATACAGACTCTCAAGCATTAAATAGCAGCCCCATTCCCAACCGACTTCAACTTGGCGTACAACTCACCGAAGGGTTGGGTGCCGGTTCGATGCCCGACATGGGGGAAAAGGCAGCCATGGAAAACATGCAGCAGATTCGTCAAATCATGGAAGACAACACCAAAATGGTTTTCATCACCGCCGGAATGGGTGGTGGTACAGGAACCGGTGCCGCTCCCGTGATTGCGAAAATTGCCAAAGAATTGAGCATCCTTACAGTGGGAATCGTTACCCTGCCCTTCGAAGACGAAGGTCCACAGCGTATCGGACAAGCCCAAGAAGGACTGGAGAAATTGCGCCCACACGTGGATGCCCTGTTAACCATCTGCAACGACCGCATCGTGGACATGTATGGAGATCTAACCATCACCCAAGCATTCTCAAAGGCCGATGACATTCTCTGCACCGCAGCCCGTGGTATCGCAGAAATCATCACCAAGCCCGGTCAGATCAACGTAGATTTCATGGACGTGCAAACGGCCATGAGAGATAGTGGACGTGCCATTATGGGAACAGGATTTGCCGCCGGTGAAAACCGCGCTGAAAATGCCGTACGCATGGCGCTCGACAGTCCCCTTCTCGATAGCACACGCATCAGAGGTGCCCAGCACTTGTTGGTGAATTTCGCATACGGCCACAAGGAACCCGTGATGAGTGAAATTTCCAAAGTGAAGAAATTCTTGCAAGAAGAAGCCGGTCATACCGCCCACCTGAAAATGGGCATCACCAAAGACGAAAGCCTCGGTGAGGAAATTGCCATTACCGTAATTGCCACCGGATTCGAGGTTCGCTTGCAAATGGAGGCCAATATGCCCCAAGTAGAGACCGCGCCTCAACCCGCAATTTCGAACAATCCCTACAGTCAGAATCCGCCCGCAATGAATAACGGGTTGGGATTTCAAGGGAACAACAATCCTTACGGACAAAACACCAATGCTTACGGGGTAACCCCAAACAATACAAGCAAAGTGGTTCAGCCCAACTTATTCAACACCCCGCCACCACAACCCGCTGTGGTCAATCATGTCCCTACATCGTTTGGACAAGATTCCAATGAAGAGTTGGGAAAAACGGTGCACAACGGTGTTGACTGGGACCAAAACGAGGCGATGAACCCCGTGAACGTTTCTCCCCGTGCTTTTGAAGCCCCAGCCGATGATTGGAGCGATGATCCGATGTCGCAAATTTTCCGCGACACCCGGATGGAAAACGGGCGCAGAGACAGAGAGTCACTGCTCGACAACGACATCGAAATTCCAGCTTACATGCGCAGAGGCATTAATTTGGAAGCAGCACCTCCAAGCCAAAGCCAATTGGTGAGTAAAATCACCATCGGCGAGGAAGACCCAATGAATGCACGCGATTTAACGGTAAAACCGAATCGCCATTTGCACGATAACGTGGATTGATAGCCAAAATAATCCAACAGCAAGAGAGCCATGCCTTAGGGTATGGCTTTTTTGTTTTATTCAATGTTGACTAGAAAATCGCCGAGCACTATGCGCGATACACTTGCTCGTAGGCCAGTGCAATTTGATTTGCACTATAGTTTTGCAAGGCGAACGCTCTGCAGTTTTGTTTGATTCGATGCACCTGGGCTTCAGGTGACACAATGTACTCAGACAGTTCCTGAACCAGCTGCTCCAAAAAGATGTCGGTCGTTACCAACCCCACCTCCGATTTTGGCACCAAAAATCCGGTTTGATGCTCCCCCTCTGCAACCAACATTTCGGGAATTCCACCCACGGCAAAAGCCGCCACAGGCACCCCGCAACTCAAACTTTCCATGATGGTGGTTGGCAAATTTTCTTCGTGCGAGGTGGTCACGTAAACATCCGTTTGCCAATAGGCTTCCCGCATTTGCTCTGCGTCTTTGATAAAGCCCAATTCGCGATACTTACAGTTCAACCCCAGGTCACCAATTCTATTCTCTCCCACAATCAACGCCTGTACTTGAGAGAACCCCCTTGCCACAAGTTCATTACACACCCATCGAAATTCAGCAAACCCCTTGGCGGCATTGCCCAAGTTGGCAGCAGCAAACATCAAAGTAAACGGTTTGTCCTCTATCGCTGAGTCCCCTACGCTTGATTTCCCTCTTTCTGACTTCCGTGCTACTAACGCAACTATTCCTGACTCTTCGATTCCTGAGTCCATTACTTCTGAGTCACTTCTTCTTGAGTCATCCAAACTGCCGGGGTAAAAATAATCGGTATCAATGGGATTGGGTATCACAGAAATTGACCCTCTCAAAGAATCTGTGAGCGCGCCGCTCTTCAGCGCCTGATCTTTCAACCACTGACTGGGTGTTACAAACGAGAGATTTTGTCCAACAGCGGCATATAAATCACGCTTGGCGCTGAAGACGCGGCGCGACAAATCCCCATCCGATGGAGATTTCAAGTAATGGCAGTTTCCACAAGATGACTCAAAATGATTGCAGCCCCGTGGATGGTAACAGCCACCCGTAAATGGCCACATATCGTGACAAGTCCACACCACGCGTTTGTTCAAGGCCATCAATTTTCGCAGGCCCGACAAACTCACAAATCCCTTATTAATCCAATGCAAATGAATCACATCGGCTTCAACGATCGATTGCCAAGCAGAAACAGTCACGCCAGTTTTGCCGTGACTAAACGCAAATCTGACAGATTTTTCCCGCTCAAATCGCAGGAAATCTAATTTTTCCAACGCATGTAAACCAAAGGCCCACTGCTTTTTCACCCAACCATCAGCCCACAATTGAAAATCGCCCTCGCCACCCTCAAACACCCAATGCGAACTCTCTACATTCGGCAACTGGTCTAGTGCCCGACTCAAACGCTGGGCCGCTACAAATGCACCCCCCGCCGATGAAGCGTTCAAATGAACCACTTTCAACGCGTTGCTATGGCCGGTTTTTGAAGTCATGGTTGTATTAACCCTCGAATGGATCAACCCCTATCGATGGCGTCTTCTTCAGTATTTTTCAAACGTTTGGATAACAAAATTGCCACAACCAATGCCATCATCATCAACACACCTCCACTGTAGTAGGGCAATCCGTAATAGTAATGATACAATCCCCCAGCAACGATAGGACCGAATGCGCGGGCCAATGAGCCCAAACTTTGCAACATACCCAACATTTGTCCTTGCGATTCAGCCGGTGTGTTTAAACTCACCAAAGAATTGATCGCCGGCATCATCAGACCATTTCCAAATGCAAGAAACAAAATGGCGATGGTTTGCACTACATAGAATGTTTGGGTGTCGTTGGCAACAGGAATGATGCTCAATCCTACGGCAATGATGGGACATCCCATCAACAACATTTTTCTAACGCCCCACTTTTTCTGAAACTTGCCAATCAGTCCACCCTGCACAATGGCACTGCAAATTCCTATGAATCCAAAGATGTTGCCAATGCCATACTCGGTGAGGCCATATTTCTCTTTCCAAAGCACGCTGGCATTCACCTGCATCATGCTGAAAGCCGCGATATACAAGAAATTAATCAAAAACAATTCCCCGATAATATCAACCCGCCAAACAGTTACCAACCCTTTGAAAGTGGCCGACACCTTGCGTTTCTCCACCGCTTTAGTTTGCAAACTCTCGGGCAGTAGGAACCACGCCAACAAGAAATTCAACACACACAACCCAGCGGTAAAGAAACCCACCCACTGAAGTCCTTGTGCACCGCCATGGTGATAGAGCCATCCGCCGATAGGCGGACCAAAAACGAAACCCAGTCCGAAGGCAGCCCCAATGATCCCCATGCGCTTGGCACGATCTGCCGGCGCTGTAATATCAGCAATGTACGCCTGGGCCGCTGAAATGTTGGCACTGCCAAAACCGGAAATCACACGAGAAAACAACAAGAAACTAAAATTGGCACTGATCCCAAACAGGTAATAACCAATCACATTGGCGAACACACTCATCAATATAATGGGCCTTCGACCAATGCGATCAGACCATGCCCCAAAAATCGGGGCAAACAAAAACTGTATAATCGAAAAAGACCCAGCAACCACCCCAACCGCTACATCCGGATTGAAAGGCATCCCCGAGGTTACTGCCAAGGTCTTGGCCAAATTGGGCAAAATGGGAATAACAATACCAAAGCCCAACAGGTCGATGAATATGGTTAGAAATAAAATGAGTATGCGTTTGTCTTTCATGGGTGATGTAATTCTCTTTGTAATTTTTTGGCAATCCAACTGCCCGACAATGGAATGAGGCCTTTTGCGCGCAAATCTCCCAAGGTGGGTGTGAGCATGTCAACAACGGGTGTATCGAAATCGATGGACTGTTCCTTCAACGCATCCAGTAACGACGCTGCTGTATAGATGCGAAGGTCGCGCTGAACCCATGCCCAAACCAAGGTCCGTTGGAAAAAATCTAACTGGTATTTTTCGTTTTGCGTTTTTAGCAAATGAAAAACTTTGTCGATGCTGCAACCCGATGGTGGCTCTTTGGATTCATCTACAGCAACCACGAGGATGGCCTCGCCGAGCAATTCAAAATTTGCCAGTAAATCTTTTCCATGGGCTTGCCATCCGGCAACAAATTGCGACATTTCCTCTTTCAAGGATTGGGTTTCTTGGGCCGACATCAAACGTTGTGCGCCGAACAACCAGATACGGGCTGAATCGGGCATTTGGGGCAATACGTGGCGAAAATCCATGGAGTGAGATTACGCCTTGAGTGAATCGTTCACAATTTCAGCGATATCCAGAACCGATACTTGGTCTTCCTTTTCGAAGTGTTTGGTGCCATCGCGCATCATGGTATTGCAGAACGGACAGTTTACCGCGATGATTTCAGCACCTGTTTGCAGCGCTTCTTCCGTGCGATTCACATTGACTTCTTGGTTGCCTTTTTCAGCTTCTTTGAACATTTGTGCACCGCCAGCACCGCAGCAAAATCCGTTGGTTTTGCATCGTTTCATTTCCACCAAATCCACATCCAATTTTTCCATCACCAGGCGAGGGGCTTCGTAAATCCCATTGGCACGCCCGAGGTAGCAACTATCGTGATAGGTGATTTTCTTGCCTTGAAATGCACCCCCTTCGATGGCCAAACGGCCGCTTGAAAGGAGTTCGTTGATGAGCTGGGTGTGGTGAACCACTTCATAATTCCCGCCCAAGTTGGGGTATTCATTTTTTAAGGTATTGAAACAGTGGGGGCAGGCGGTTACGATGCGATTTACTCCGTAGCCATTCAAGACTTCGATGTTTTGCATCGCTTGCATTTGAAACAAGAACTCATTGCCCGCCCGTTTTGCTGGATCGCCGGTACAACCTTCTTCCATGCCCAGAATGGCAAACTTCACCCCAGCTTTTTCGAGGATGTTTGAAAATGCACGACTCACGCGCTGCGCGCGCTCGTCGTAACTCCCTGCACACCCTACCCAAAACAAAATCTCGGGTGTTTCGCCTGCGGCAATGTATTCTGCCATGGTCCTTACCGATACCGTCATAATGGTGCAATTTCGCCATAACCACCCGTATCTGCGAAACATTTATTCCACAGACAGAAAAAATAGACAGCCCTACGCAACACCCACATTAAAATCGAAAGGGGCGCCTGCGGCGCCCCTTTCGATTGCTTCATTTCATCAACAGCTCAGTAACCAGAACCACCCATACCCACCACTTCCTGCACCGCACAAGCCATCAATGGACCTGTTAATTCGTTGCACAAATGCTGAAAAGGACTGGTTTTCATGAATCCCGACCCATCGGTCTCGTTCATGCTGGCCACCCAACAATCATTCAATTTTGACATCTCGGAGAATATCGCTTCCTTCATCTCAACCCCCGCAGCAACATCCAACTCGGTCACCGATACCCCATGTTTTACCATGTAGTCATAGGCTTGAGAAGAATAGGCATTGAGGTAGCGCAGCGTTTCACCATCCTTTTTGTTGGATAAGGCAAACACATGCACTCGAGCGAAATACGCTTTGGCAAATTTGGCCACACGGTAAAATTTCTGTCGAGATTCCGATGTAGAATCCAACAGCATCAAAATGTTTCGGGGCTCTACCCATGCCGCGTTGGCATTGAGGTAAATCACCGGCGTTTCGAATTTACTGATGCAGCCCGACATCCCACCACCCAGCATACTGCCAGATTTGGATGTAGCACAGATCACTGTCATCTCCACCTTAAACTCTTTGGATGCTTTTGCCGCAATCGACCAAAAATTTCCTGATTTCTTTACGATTGTCAATTCTCGGTTCGCACGCTTCTTGAGATCATCCACAAGGGCGTTCGTAAGTTCATCATTAGCCGCAGTTTCTAACCACAGTAATTCCCCGTTGAACCGGCGCGCCACCGATACCATTGCGTCGCCAAGTGTTTTTTGATGTTGAGTACTGTCTGATGTAAATAAAATTTTTGTAGGCGTTTCTTCCATAGGCAGTTGTAATTTTACACCGAATCTCATGAATAGTTTCCATATTATCAAGCACTTAAACGTCATTTAACGATTCATTTATGCACCATTTTCCCGCATCCGAAAAAACACCCCATACGTTGGCACTATTTTATCGATGTTTCACCCTACGCCTCAGCATCTTTCTCGCATTATTCCTTGCCTTTACACCCACATGGGCACAAACCCCAACCCAAGCACCGCACTTGAGAGGCTTGGTTGTCACTCCCAACAATACCGTTTGGATGAGCGGCACCCGCGGCACAATTTTGCGGGGACAGTTAAGCCCACAATCCACCCTGCAATTAGACACCCTCGTCACGGGCTACACCAGCAAAGACTTTCGCGATATATGGGCACTCGACGAATCACAAGCCGTGGCCATGAGCATTGCCGACAGTGCAGTGGTGATTAAAACCACCAACGGGGGGAAGTCATGGACAACCGTATACCACGATGAAACGCCGGGAATCTTTTTGGATGTCATTGAAATCGACCCCATTTCGGGAGTGGGCATGATTCTGGGCGATCCTTTGCGCGGTCATTTTAAAGCCCTACTCACCACGAATTTTGGTAGCAACTGGATCGAAATCCCGGCATCGGATTGGAATTCACCCTTAGACACATTGGAATCTTTTTTTGCTGCCAGTGGCACGTCGCTTTCCATCCTTTCTTCCAAGGCAAACCCGCGAAGACAAAAATTTTCCCTCACTGCCGGCTTCGCCGGCGGTGGACTCAACCCCCAATTCCATGTGGTGCAGATACAATACCAAGCGCCAAAAGTCGCATCAGCCTCAAGTAGCACAAACCCCCATTGGAAAATTAACAACCTCCCCACCCAACCGTTGCATATGAAAGGCGGACCCGCCTGGGGTTGCTATGGATTAACAACCTATCAAACCCAAAAGGGCATTGCCGTTGGCGGCAACTATTCCAAGCCCCAATTTCGCGGGGACTCCAGCGGCGCGATTGCCGCCTATACCCATAACATTTTAGACCCGTGGCAAGCAGCCGCCACACCCCCCTACGGATACCGCAGTGGCGTTTGTGTTAGCACGAGTATTAACAAAGACACCCTCTTTCAACTCTTTTTCCGAAATCAACACAACCTCTGCGAGACTTTTTACAAAGCACACGGCGAATTACCCTACACTTTTTTCTATCAAACCAACCGCACAAAAGAAATCCCCCTCGCCATTTGCACCGGTACCTCCGGGACCGACATCTCCTTCGATGGCGGCATTCACTGGCTACAGCTATCCCAAGAACGGGGATTCAACGCCTGCGCTTGGAGCTGCAACACCTTGATTTTGGTCGGTAACAAGCAGAAAATCATGTCACTTTCCCTCCGAGAAATCGCCAACAGATTCCAAGAACTCAATCCGCTTTCAGCGAGTCGTTGAGTGATCCTTTTTACTCAGAACCTCATAGACCATAAACCCATTATTTTCATAAGCGATCGGCAACCCCGGTTTTTCTGCTCTGCCCAGCTGCTCCTTGGACAGCACCCAGTAATCAATGTGATTCTCCCGAAGTTTTTGGATAGCCTCATTCAATTCCATCCCACCCGATACCGCCTCATCCGTCCCCTGGGTATTTTTGCCATACTCTGTTGCGATTTTAAAGGTCTCTACCCCTGTAACATAACGCATCAGACGCGGCTTGTGGAATGAAATTCTACGATCAATCGGCACATGGTTATTCACAAAATCGTACACGCCCTGCATGTCATTTGAAAACGCTTGATTCGTATCCAACTTTGTGTAAAAAACCGACGTCATCATACCCTGAATCAACACCAAGGCAGCCGCCAATCCTGTAGCCAACTTTGCATGGCTCAACCCCACCGGAATCCACGTTTGCCGATTCAACCAAAGCTCTACTCCCTTTGTCCAACTCGTACTCAATCCAGCCACAAAAAAGACCATTAAAAATGGCAAAAGTGGAAATAAAAACCGCATCCCTTGTACCGAAGGCCAAACGATGTACAAACCAAAATTTAACAACAAAAACACACCCATCGCCCATTTTACCGACCCCAAGGCTCTAAAACCTACAAAAATCAAGATCCAAAACCCCAATACCCCCAACCACAACAAGGGATGAAATATCAATTTCAACAAGGTAGCAAAATGCCAATAGGGGAAACTGCCCGCCATTTCCAGATACACCCCAAAGTTATTTACAATGGTTTTGCCATCGATTTCCTTCAACAGTTGCCAATGATTGGAACCATTGCCTGCATCCGCATACAATGCAAACAATCCCGCCATCGTGCCCATCATCAAGGAAACCACCCGATTCTCTGATTTTCCAGTATTCCTAAAATCTACCCATTCATGTACAAACCAGGCGGCGATTAAAAACACTCCGTTGCTGCGCGATGCCGAAGCTACAAACACGAACAACGATAGCGTGAGCGCTTTAGACAACCATCCTTTGAAGGGGCTTACCAACGTGTAGAAAAATAAGATCACCAAACCGGTAAACCACAAATCCGAATTCAATCGATCGGCAGCCTCCCAGATTTTCGGATGCCATGCAATCAATACAAATCCCAAAAAGATTTTGCCCCAATGACCCGCAAAGACCCCGTTTAACAACCGCAAATAGGCCAATAACACCAACAAAAAAACACCATAATTCGCCCATTTCAGGCAATACAACAGGGGCAGTCCTTGAATCCCCAGTAGGTCAAACAATCGCATGAAAAAACTCAAGAAAAGCGGAAAGCCCTGTGGATACAAATAAGGACCCACCAAACCATCCGAAGTATCCATACACGCTTTGTTTGTCGTGTACAATGCATCCATGCCGCCGCCTATCCAACAGCGTGCTTGATTCAAGTACATCGCAAAATCATCTCCCCACTCGTGTCCCATATCCATACACAACCCACCACCCACGACAGCCACCAACAGTACGATAACCCACTGATATTTTTTAATTACTTGGATCATCGACTACACATTACGCATCGTGAAAAAATCAAAGGATCGCCAACGCCATCAAACCCACATAGGCTCCCAGTGCCAATGCCCCAACCAAAATCAGCATGATCAAATACTTGATCGCCTTGAGGTAGTTGTATTTCAAAATGCAATAAATGGCCCGAAAACCGTCTTTCCAGCCAATTTTCTTGCCTTCCTCAAACGTTCTGCCATAGTAGCTGATACCCACTTCATAAATTCTCACGCCGGGAACCTTTGCAATTTTGGCGGTAACCTCTGGCTCAAAACCAAATCGCTTCTCCTGCAACTTCAACGACTGAACCATCTCCGTACGGAACATTTTATAGCAGGTTTCCATATCCGTAAGGTTCAAATTGGTGAGCATATTACTCAAAAACGTAAGAAACTTGTTGCCGATACTATGCCAAAAAAACAAAATTCGATGCGGCTTTCCACCCATGAAACGACTCCCAAATACAACATCCGCAAAGCCATCCGTGATGGGCTTCAATAAAATATTGAATTCGTTGGGATCATACTCCAAATCAGCATCCTGAATGACCAACACATCACCCGTTGCCTGGGCAATGCCTGTGTGCAAGGCGGCGCCCTTCCCTTTGTTTACGGGGTGGTCATACAACTTCAAACCCATGCTGGGATGCGCCTCTGCATAAGCCCTCAACACCGTAGCCGTATCGTCGCTGCTGCAATCATTCACCACAATGACTTCCTTTTGGATCCCATGGATCAATTGAACCTCAGCTACCTTATTCAAAATATGATGAATGGTCTTGGCCTCATTGTAGGCAGGAATCACGATGGATAGTTTGTTGATACTCATGACTGAATGGACAAAATTAACGCATCCGCCATGAATTTGGGATTCCCGTTGCAATTTTTACCAAGGCGAAATGGGAATTTGCATATTCCGCCAAAATGGCGACCCCACTTTGGTTGCACTCCATGGCTGTCCGATTTTTGTTCTGTGAAAGAGATCGGACTGCAAAAAATATGGGCTCACCAAGCCTTCTACCCCCTACAATTAAAAACAGACTCAGGCAAACCGCTGCAAATCATTCATCGCGGGGATTGGAATGACCAAAACGGGCCCGACTTCCTTCATGCGGAAATTGCCATAGACGGCATCCAATTGCACGGGGCCATCGAAATCCACACCAAAGCCTCAGACTGGTATGCTCACAAACACCACACAGATCCCCGCTACAACCAGACCATCCTGCACGTAGTTTTTGAAAACAACCGGAGTTGTAACCTGGAAAACGGACAAGCCCTGGAATGTTTATCGATCAAGCATCGCATCAACAAACACGCCATCGCCCAATGGGAAGACCCCTATCTGCTGCCCTGCAGTCCGCTGGTATCGCTCTGCCATGATTCTGCCCGAACAGACCAATTACATCGAGCGCTTACCAAACGACTGAATGAAAAAACCACCCAGATTTTAAGGATCAATCAAAACCATCACGGCGATTGGTGGTATACAGCCCTTGAATTGTTGTTGTGCGCGTGGCTCGGCAAGGGCAACTCGGCCGCCAGCCAACAACTCGTGCATCATCTTCACAAGTCGTTCCTCATGCGCAACCGCAACCCGAAAACGCTGTTGGCCTATTTGTTTGGACAATCTCACTGGCTCAGCAACCCCGCCCAAGACGATTACACCCTCGATTTACAGCAACGATATCAGTATCTTCAAACAAAGCATGGATTTGAACCCAGCAACCCGCCGTGGAATACCAGACAAATTCGCCCCAATGCCCTACCCCAAATTCGCATGGCCCAATTGAGTGAATTTTTATGTCGCTGCGACGCCGATCTACAGCTCTTCTTCACCCCAGAAAAGTGGTCGGTCCACCAATGGATTCAACATTTCACCGCGCAACCAGACCCCTATTGGAACACCCATTTTACACTCGGAATGCCTTCGGCTCATCACAACAACACAAACGGAAAAACGCATGCGCAACAAGTCATCACCAACGCCTTGGTTCCCTTTCTTTATGCGTTTGGGCTTGAAACCTTCAAACCCCAATTGTGCAGCCAAGCAATGGAAATACTCACCACACTGCCACCAGAGATTAACCAGATTACCAAACAATTGAATCCCCTTGGATTTCAAAACCGAAATGGACAGGATAGCCAAGCCATCCTCGGTCAACACCACCACTATTGCGCTGCAAAAAATTGCCGACATTGCTGTATTGGACAGCAGTTATTAAACTTGCCATTCATGGATGGCAGTCCTTAACTTTGTGCAACGGATTCATGAAAACAGATGTACTGATTATCGGAGGAGGTATCGTTGGATTGTCAACGGCATATCAGCTGCTCAAATTGAATGAGCAACTCACTGTAACCCTGCTGGAAAAGGAAGACCGAGTAGCCAAACACCAAACCGGCAACAACAGCGGTGTGATTCACTCCGGCATTTATTACAAACCGGGTAGCCTAAAAGCCCAAAACTGCCTGAGGGGTTACGACATGCTGTTGGATTTCTGCAAAGCGGAAAACATTGAATACGACCTCTGTGGTAAAATCATTGTGGCCATCAAACCCGAAGAAATTGCGGGATTAGAGGCCTTATATCAGCGCGGCATTCAAAACGGCCTTTCCGGATTGCGGTTTCTCAATCAGGAAGAAATCAAACAATACGAACCCCACTGCAGTGGCATCAAAGGCGTATTTGTGCCCCAAACTGGGATCGTGGATTACAAAGCCGTGGCCGCAAAATTGGCAGAGAAAATCCAAAACCACCCCAACGGAAACATTCAAACCTCTGTAAAAATTGAAGCCATCGTGCCCGGAAACAACGGGGCCATCGTACATACTGCCACGGAACGCTTTGAAGCCAACATGGTGATCAACTGTGCCGGTCTTTACTGCGATAAAGTGGCGGCCATGGCGGGTGAAAAACTCAACATGAAAATCATCCCCTTCCGCGGTGAATATTATAGCATCAAGCCTGAAAAAGCCCATCTGGTAAAGAACTTAATTTACCCTGTACCCGACCCCAATTTCCCATTTTTGGGTGTTCACTTCACCAGACGCATCACCGGAGAAATTGAAGCAGGACCCAACGCCGTCTTTGCGTTTCAGCGCGAAGGTTACAAAAAGACCGACTTCAAATGGAGTGAATTTTGGGAAAGCATTTCCTTTGGTGGTTTCCGCAAAGTAGCGAGCAAATACTGGAAAACCGGATTGGGAGAATATCATCGTTCCTTCTTCAAGCCGGCTTTCGTGAAAGCGCTTCAGCAACTGGTTCCCAGCATACAAGAAGACGACCTAGAACCTGCCGGTGCCGGGGTAAGAGCACAAGCCTGCGACAAAGATGGTGGACTCATCGATGATTTCTACATCCAAGAATCACCCTCCTTTATCCATGTTCTCAATGCGCCATCACCTGCTGCCACCAGTTCGCTTTCGATTGGATTGGAAGTAGCAGAACGCGCCCTGAAAAAGCTGTCGTAATTTCCTTCGGTGAACAAAGAGCAACTCATACCCATCCTGAGAAAGTACCTTCCACAGGGCAGTGAGTTGTATGCCGCCGATTTGATGGAAAAACACAAAATCCAGCTGCGCATTAAAAATCCCCGTTTGACAAAACTCGGTGATTACAGGCCGCCAACCGCAGAAAATAGCCACCGGATTTCCATCAACCGCGACCTCAATCCATTCGCGTTTTTGATCACTTTCATGCACGAGGTTGCCCATCTGCTAAATTTTGAGAAATCCGGACCGCGTGTACCCCCGCATGGCATCGAATGGAAAAGAGAATTCCAACAAGTCAGTGCGCCCATTGTCAGTCAGAATTTATTGCCAGTTGATGTGCATTCAGCACTCAACAAATACCTGAAAAACCCCAAAGCGAGCAGCTGTACCGACGCCCAATTGGTGCGCACCTTGAGAAATTACGACCTAGACTCAGAATGGGTGTTGGTGGAAGAAATTCCGATGGGACTCGTTTTCGAAACTCAAGATGGCCGTCGATTCAAAAAATTGGAAAAAATGCGCACGCGCTTTCGTTGCAGTGAGCTGCAATCGGGAAAAATCTATTTGGTTCCCGGTTTGATGCAATGCAAACCCATCCTTATTCAGTAATTTGCGCTCTTTATGCACAACCATAGTCACAGTGCCCCACAAGACAATATGGGCCCTCGCTTTTTGGCAGGCATCATCCTGAATTTGGTCTTTGTATTCGTTGAATTTGGTTACGGCTTCAAAATCAACAGCTTGAGCCTATTGGCCGATGCCTGGCACAATCTGGGCGATGTAGCAGGCCTGATCATCAGTCTGTTTGCTTTCAAAATGGCTGCCAAACAACCCACAAAAGTGTACACCTATGGCTTTTCAAAAGCCACCATCTTGGCCTCTTTGGCCAACTGCATTCTGCTTTTCATCGCCATTACCTCGATGGGACATGAGGCCTACACCCGATTCATTGATCCCCAACCCACTTCGGGCAGCACAGTGAGCTGGGTCGCGGGCATTGGAGTCATCATCAATACCGCCACTGCTTTGCTTTTCATGAAGAATAGCGAACTCAATTCACGCGCCGCTTACCTACACATGGCCGCCGACGCAGGTGTGAGTTTGGCAGTACTCATCGGAGGCTTACTCATTAGTTTTACTGGGATTAACATGATTGATCCCATTCTAGGCATACTGGTTTGTATGGTGATTTTGTTTGGCACATTGAACCTTTTCAAGCAGAGTTTGAGGCTCAGTCTCGACGGGGTACCTGCGGGGATCGACATCACCCTAGTAGAAACTAGAATCTTGAGTATTCCGGGTGTTAAAAACATCGACCACTTGCATATTTGGGCACTGAGCACCACCCGAAATGCCATGACGGCACACCTGATGCTAGACGGATCACTGAGTGCCGCAGAGCAAGAAGCCATCAAAGAGCGGGTGAGACATGAAATCGAGCACGAACACGTGCATCACTGCATCCTCGAAACAAGCCTTGTGTAATCACACAACGGCAGCAATAAATCCAATAGAATTAGATTAGGGACATAGCCCCTTAGCCATTACAATCCCAAAACGCGTTCTTCAGGCTTCTTGCCATCGAACATCATTTCAGGATTTTCCAACAACTGCTTCACGCGCACGAGGAAACTCACACTTTCGCGACCGTCGATGATGCGGTGATCGTAGCTCAAGGCCAAGTACATCATCGGACGAATTACAATCTGTCCGTTTTCTACCACCGGGCGTTCAACGATGTTGTGCATCCCCAAAATACCACTCTGGGGCGCATTGATAATGGGCGTACTCATCATCGAACCAAATACACCACCATTGGTGATGGTAAAGGTTCCACCTGTCATTTCATCCAAACCCAATTTGTTATCGCGGGCGCGGGTTGCCAATCGCTTCACCTCTTTTTCGATTTCATCGAGCGACAATTTCTCTGCGCTGCGAATCACCGGCACCACCAATCCTTTGGGGGCACTCACGGCAATCGAAATATCGCAGTAATCGTGGTACACAATTTCCTCGCCTTCGATGCTCGCATTCACCGCTTTCCACTCTCCGAGGGCGATGCAACAAGCGCGAGTGAAGAAGCTCATGAATCCCAACCCCACACCGTGGGTTTCTTCGAATTTCTTTTTATACTGAGCACGCAAATCCATGATGGGCTTCATGTTCACCTCGTTGAAGGTTGTGAGCATGGCCGTCTCATTTTTAACCGCCACCAATCTGCGGCTTACGGTTTTGCGCAAGTTTGACATTTTTTCGCGACGTTCAGCGCGACTTCCACCGGCTGATTGTACCGCTACGCCACCCATCGCCACAATGGCTTCCAGGGCATCCACTTTGGTTACACGTCCACCCGCACCCGTACCTTTTACCTGGCTGGGAGCGATGTTGTATTGTTGCAATAACTGCGCTGCCACGGGAGAAACCAGTGACCAGTCGGTGTCTTGAGCAACGGGGGTAGCTTCTACTTTGACAGGGGTTTCTTTGGGGGCCTCTGCTTTGGGTGCTGCTGGAGCCGCATCTGCTGCCTTCGCAGAAGCTGCCGGCGGCGCAGCCGCGGCAGGACGTTCAGCGTCTGTATTGATTACCGCAATCACTGTATTGATGGCGATCGTATCACCAATGTTTCCGATGAGTTTTTCAACCACACCCGCCTTCTCTGCATTCACCTCGAAAGTGGCTTTGTCGCTCTCGAATTCAGCCAAAGGGGCATCCATTTCT